>CAYPHE010000132.1:0-7030 GCA_964410075.1 uncultured Polaribacter sp. | reverse complement strand
AAGTAACTCACCTTAAAGTTTCTGAAACTGACAACAGAAGTAAATGGGAACTTGTTGAAATAGAAAATCCATTAAGTATTTCTCAGATAGAAAAGAGTTCTTTTAATTTATATCCGAACCCTGCAAATAAAAAATTTAAAATACAATTCAAAAATAATAGTACTATTAAAAGTGTTGAAATATATAATTTTTTAGGACAAAGAATATATCAAAACCTGACTTCTTCAAAATTTTTAAAAGTAAATAGTAGTAGTTTTACTAAAGGAGTTTATTTAGTAAAGGTTTCTTCTGAAAATAAAAAGAGTACTTTTTCTAATTTGATTATTAGGTAGTTAAGGTTTTTTTAGAAGTTAGAGAACTACTTTTTCTAAAGTAAAATAATTGATTTTTTATTTAGTTATGAGTTGTGGAAGTTACCATCAGTTTACTGCAAAAAAACAAGCTATTTTAAAGTTCAGGACAGTTCAGGATGGTTTATTGTGCTAAATGCAACAACTTTATCATAAATTATGATGCATATATTTATGATAAACAATACTTTAAAGTCAATACTATTTTTTGTTTTTGCGTTATGTTCATTTACCATAGCTGCACAAGATGCACCACCTTCTGATGGTGTTTTTAGATTACAAAATGTAGCAACTGAAAAATTTTTGACAGCATCAACTGCAAGTGCAACAGTAGTTACAATGTCAGACTCAGGTGAGTCACCAAACACTCATTTTAAATTTGTAGAAAGTGGATCCTTTTACAACATTGATAGTGAAATTTCTGGAATATTACGAGCACCAGGTGCTGGTGGTCCAGGAGGTGCTTTTGTAGTAGTTAGTACAACTAAAGCTGCACCAGCATCTGATACAGATAAAACTTGGACAATATACCATAACGAAACAAACGATACCTACAGATTTGGTTCAAGAACTTCAGGAAGATTTATGTATCATAATGAGAATGGAACGGTAACGCATGCTGTTGCTACAGAAACAGATAACAGAAGTAATTGGAAACTTATTCCTTATGTGCAAACTCCGGTAGTAGTAGCACCAGATGAAGATGTAAGTACAGATTTAACGTGTGCATCTTCAGGAGAATTTCAAAATGACAATACTAGAGATGTAGATATACCAAATTCAGTAAACGTAGGGACAGCTGATGATAGAAGTTGTTATTCTGATTATTCTGAAGTGGATTTATACGGAAAAACTTGGGGTGTTTATAATATTACAGATGGTTCTAATCATTGGGATGGAACTACGTTACAGCCTAGAATTGAGCGTTCTCTAGCTAGATCTAATAAAACAGGAATTGGGAGTTATGCAAGATTCACTGGGGTATTGAGAATTCTTGAAGTAGGAGACGGAGGTTCTTTTAATAAAGATGGAAGTTATTTAGCACAAGCTAAAGGAAAACATTCAGGTGGAGGTGGTTCAGCAGATCCAGCAATTTGCTTATATAGAGCGCACCCTGTTTATGGAAGTGGTATTAATGCAGGTAAGCAAGTAGCTTTTGATATTTATGCAGAGCGAATTTTAGAACGAGGAGGAGAAGGTAGTGGAAGAGAAGTTGTATTCTTAAAGAGAGTAAATAAAAATGAAGAAATTAGCTTTGAATTAGAAGTAGGTTTTAGACAAGATCCTAATGATGCTTCAAAAAAGATTCATTATTGTGATGCAGTAATTGCAGGAGAAGCTTTTAATTATAATATCCCAGAACCAGATAAAGGTTTAGAGTCTGGTATTAGATATGGTGCTTATAGAGTAAGAGGTGGTAGAGCTCAATTTAGATGGGCAAATACTACTTATGAAAAGAAAGAAGTAGAAGAAGTTGTAAACATTCCAGACGTAACGGGTAAAACGTATGCTTTAAAAAATGTGGCTACAGGAAAGTTTTTAACAGATGCAGGGGCTAGTGCAAAGCCAGTTTTTATGAGCGATACAAATGAAGCACAAAACACGCACTGGAGATTTGTAAAAAGTGGAGATTTATTTAATATTGATAGTGAAGTTTTTGGAATATTACGCGGACCAGGAGCTAATTTTACAGAAGGAGCTTACGTTGTTGTAAGTACAGGAAAAGCTTCACCAGCAAGTGATAATGATAAAGTTTGGAAAATTTATTATAATGAATCTGATGATACTTACAGATTTGAATCGAGTAGTAAAGGTAGGTTTATGTATTACGAAACAGACGGAAAGATAACTCATAGTGTCGTTTCAGAAACTGATAGTAGAAGTAAATGGCAACTTGTTCCAATAAATGAAACACTAAGTGTTTCTGATACCAATCTTCAATCAGTTTCTATTAACTTGTATCCTAATCCAGCAAGAAATAAATTTACTATAAGTTTAAAAAACTTAGATAATGCCCATGTAAAAATATATGATGTATTAGGTAAAATTGTATTTGAAAAAACAACTACAGATAAAGTTATTGAGGTAAATACCAATAGTAGATTTAAACCTGGTATATATCTAGTGAACGTAATATCTAAAGACAATAAAGTATATCACAAAAAATTAGTCATTCAATAAAAAGAATAATTGATAAAATTAAAAAAGCCAAAAGAATTTATTCTTTTGGCTTTTTTAATTTTATAAGACAGGATAAAACAGGATGGTTTATGTTGCTCATCTTTATAAATTCGATTTATATCAAAATAGAAGACTTTACATGAAAAGACGTAACTTTTTACAACTATCAGCAATAGCAGGAGTGGGTTTATCATTACCAATGTCTGGTTTGTTAAATGCTTGTACCAGTGAGCCAGAACACTCTTTAGAGTTCAAAAATTTAATATCCGACTTATTAAAAGATTGGAGTGATGGTATGTTAAAAGTACAAATCAATAATCCATCAAATTTAGATGAACACGGTGCTTTAGGCTGTCCTTCTTGCTCTCATATTCATGGGCGTTGTATGGATGCTGTATATCCTTTTTTATATATGGCAGATAAAACGGGTGATAAAAAGTACATAGAAGGAGCTAAATTGGTAATGACTTGGGCAGAAAATAACGTTTCTCAAGAAAATGGAGCTTGGACAGTAATTAAAAATCCAAAATCGTGGAAAGGAATTACTGTTTTTGGAGCAATAGCTTTAGCAGAAGCATTGCATTATCATGGTCATGTTTTAGATGAAAAAACTCGAAAAGAATGGACAAAGCGTTTAGAAAGAGCAGGGCAATATATTTATGATACATTTACGATAGACTTTACAAATATTAATTATCCAGGAACGGCTGTTTATGGCCTAAATTTAATGGGTAATGTTTTAAATAGAGATGATTTTAAAGCCAAGAGTAAAAAATTAGCTTCTCAGGTAAAAGCATATTTTACGGCAAACGAAGGCTTGTTGTTTGGAGAATGTAAAAAGAGTTCTAGTAAACTAAGCGAAAAAGGATTACATGGTGTTGATTTAGGATACAATGTAGAAGAAACCTTAAATAGTTTAGTTATGTATGCACTCAAAGAAAAAGATGAAGAGTTACTACAAATCTTAACAAAATCGTTAAACAGTCATTTAGAATTTATGTTGCCAGATGGAGCTTGGGATAACAGTTGGGGTAACAGAATGTACAAGTGGAGTTACTGGGGAAGCAGAACTTGCGATGGTAGTCAACCAGCATTTGGTATGATGGCGCATATTAACCCTGCGTTTGGAACTGCAGCTGTAAAAAACACTGAACTATTACAACGTTGTACCGCAGACGGATTAATTCACGGAGGACCTGGTTTTGTAGAAGCTGGTATTCCTCCTTGTGTACACCACACGTTTACACATGCAAAACCTTTAGCAGCGTTGCTAGATCACTGGAATCATTTACCAGAAATTAATGCAAATGCCAATTTACCTAGAGTTACTGCAGATGGTGTAAAACATTTTAAAGATTTAGACGTATATCTTTTTGCAAGAGGAGATTGGAGAGGTACTGTAAGTGCTTACGACGCAGAATATCATTATAAATACGATTACCGTCAAGCTTCAGGAGGTGCTTTAGGCGTATTATACCATAATAAAGTAGGTTTATTGTGTGCTGCAAGTATGGCAGAATATCATATGGTTGAGAAAAATAACCAACAAGTACAGCCAGGAAAAGACATTTGTTTAACGCCACGTGTAGAAACGTTTAAAGATGATGTTTGGTATACAAATTTGTACGATTTACCTGCAACAGTTGCCTCTAAAGATAAAAACGAGACTATTGAGTTGTTGGCTGATGTCAAATTGAAAAATGTAGATAGGCAAGAAGTTACTAAAACTGCTTCTGCATTTGATATTGCTTACAATTGTAATGCAGACAAAGTAGAAATTAAAGTAAGTACAAAACAAGATATTATAGAACAAACTGCTTTTGTTTTGCCAATTGTTTCTCCTTCAAGCGAAATTGTAAAAAATATTAGTAAAAACGAAATTACCATTCAAAAACCTGAAGGATTGGTAACTATTAAAGCAAGTGCTCCAATTAAAATAAAAGAAATTTCAGGAAAAAGAACCTTTAATATGGTGCCAGGAGTTGAGGCATTACCTTTAGAAATATTTTTTGAAGAGGGTAGCAAAATTATAGAGTTATCTATAACCATAAGTTAGAAACTATTAAACAAGGAGTTGTTTTTAAATGATTCCTTGTTTTTTTACTCTTTAAATTTATCAGAAGTTAATACAGTTTTCTTTTCCTTTAATTATTAAGTTGAAAGTAAGTTCAAAATCAAACGAATGATTACAAATAGAAGAATTCAAATCAAAATAGAAACAATACACAATTGTGTTTGACCAAATTATATTAAATGAAATTTCAACTATTTATAATTGCGCTTCTTTTTTTGGTGATACCAAGTTTAAAAACTGTAGGACAATCCAAAGAAAATAATATTAGTTGGAATCAAGCAAAATGGATAGGGTTTACAGAAGACAATCGTTTAGAAAAGTGGTCTACAAGAGATTTTGTTAGAAATCAGCCTCCAATGGATATCAATACTTGGCAACCAACCGAAAAGGAATTGAAAGCGGTTCAACGCAAAGCACATCCATCAGTTTTACTTAGAAAAACATTTGCAATAACTAAAGAAATTGAATCTGCAGAAATTGCAATTTGTGGTTTAGGATTGTACGAACTATACTTAAATGGTAAAAAAGTTGGAGATAGAGTACTTGATCCAGCGCAAACTTCTTATGATAAACGTACTTTTTTTGTGCGTCATAATGTTACATCACTTCTTAAAGAAAATAATGGACTCGGAATTATGTTGGGTAATGGGTTTTATGGACAGAATATAGCATTTTGGCCAAAGCTTAATTACGGAAAACCGCGTGCTATAATGGTGCTAGATATAACTTATAAAGATGGTACATCAGAAAAAATTGTAACTGATGAAAGTTGGAAAGCACATAATAGCCCTATTCTTTTTGATAATATTTATCATGGTGAAACTTATGATGCTAGAAAAGAAGTTAGAAATTGGTCAAGTTTTGATTGCGATGATACTTCTTGGAAAAGTGTTGAATTGATGAAAGCACCTACCGAAAATTTATTGGAACAGCAATTAGAACCAATGAAAAAGGTTAGAGAAATTCTGCCAATAGCAATACTTCCAGCAGAAAAAGGTTGGATAATTGATATGGGGCAAAACATTACAGGGTGGTTGCAAATAAAAATTGAAGAAAAAGAGGGCACCGAAATAAAAATGCGTTTTTCAGAACACTTAATGCCAGATAAACGAAGTATAGATCCTGCATCTACAGGTATTCACGTTACTGGAAACACCCAAACAGACATCTATATTTGTAAGGGTAATGGTATTGAAATTTGGGAACCCCGTTTTACATATCACGGCTTTCAATACGTACAAATAGAAGGTTTACAAAAGAAACCTACGATAGAGCAATTTAGAGGTTGGTTGGTACGAACTGATGTTGAAAGAATAGGAACGTTTACATGTTCAAATGAGCAAATAAATACATTTTACGACGTTTCTATGTTGACAATAGAAGACAACATTCAAGGACTTTTAAGTGATTGTCCACATCGCGAACGTTGTGCGTGGATGGGAGATGCTTATGTGGTTGCTGAAGCAGCCAGTTATAATTTTAACCTAAAGCGTTTATGGCAAAAAACAGTAGACGATATAGAAACTGTTTTAGGAGTTTCTAAAGCACATTTTAGAGATACTTTTCCGTATGATAAACGCGCTCCTTCTAACGTTTCCGTTGGAAAACGATTAAACTTGCAGGCTAGACCAGATTGGGGTGCTGCTACAGTAATGATTCCCTATTTTTCGTATGTCTATTACGGAGATGAAAGTATTGTAAAAAAGTCATGGAACATGATGGAAGGTTGGATGGCTTATCTAGACGAAAAAGTACAAGAAGGAGGTGTCATAAACGGCGGATACGGAGACTGGTGTCCACCAGGAGGAAATCCACAAATGGATACCCCACCAGCATTAACAACTACAGCATTGTACTATCAATCTTTGGTAGCAATGCAAAAGATGGCTATTTTATTGAATAAAAACGACGTTGCTGACGAATATGGAGAAAAGGCAGTGTTTGTTAAAAAAGCATTTAATGATAGATTTTTCAATAAAGAATCGAATTCTTATGGCTCCCAAACCGGAAATGCTTTTGCATTACACACAAATCTAGTTCCTGAAAATAAAAAACAATTAGTTGCCAATAATTTGGCTAATCTTATTATGAAGGATAAGCAAGGGCATTTTACAACCGGTATTTTTGGTCATCGTCCATTGTATACAGTGTTAAATGACTATAGGCATAGTAAAGTTACCAAGCACTTATGGGAAATAAACGATTATCCTAGTCTAGGTTTTGTTACTACAACACATGATTTAACAACGTGGCCAGAGCTTATTGCCGATTGGGATAAATCAAAAAGGTATTATAGAAACTCATTCAATCATCCCATGAATAGTGGTTTTGCAGCTAGTTTTCATGAAAGTTTAGGAGGAATAAGACCAGATGAAAATCACCCAGGATTTCAAAAATTTTATTTAAAACCAACGTTTTTAGAAGG
>CAYPHE010000131.1:0-7055 GCA_964410075.1 uncultured Polaribacter sp. | reverse complement strand
GCATACCAGTTGTTAAAGCTAGAAAAATTCGCACCAACTGTTCCGAAGGCTCTTTTTTTCCAGCCTGGCATAGCGTCTATTTTAGATTGAATGGCATTTGCTTTTTTCTGTAACCTGCTAATTGAATCTTTTTTAGAGGCTAAATCTCTTTTTAACTGTTCTAATTCTTCAGATTGTTGTGCATTTATCGAAAAAGAACTTGCAATTAAAAGGATAAGTAGGGTTAATCTTTTCATGTTTTGGTTTATTTTTAAGACTGTAAATATAACTTTCTATTTTAGACCCCAAAAAATTAATAGGTCACTTTTTCGTGGAAACTATAATTTACTCCTAAGCCAAAAAGTTGTCTAAATTGAATCTGTTTAGAAGCATCATCATCAACAATTGTATGAAAAGTCATGTGCATTTTAATGTTTTTATTAACTTTAAAACGAATGTTAGTTTGGTAGTCTGTATCTACATTTCCCGCTTTTTCTAAATAATCTGAATATAAAGTAAGTATGTTTTCCATTAGAACATTGGTCATTAAATGAAATTTAAAATAACCAGTAACGTTAAATCCTAAACTAAAGTTTGTATTCTCGCCTTCTTCTACACCAAATTTACCGGTAAATTCATCACTAACAAAAGTATAACGCGCAGTTGATGGGGCTATATTTATATTTAAATCATCCGATTTTTTCCATAACATTCCTGGTCCAAAGGTTAAATATGCAGGAGATAAAAACTCAGATACCTTTGGTTTAGTGTCTACCTTGTAATTAAAACCGGCACTATATTGTGTTCTAAAATTACTAATAAAGGAGAAAAACCAATTGGTAGAAGTCTTATAACCAAATACTGAGTTTAGTTCAAAACGGTCGTTGGTTTTACGCCAACCTTTTCCACCTTCGCTAATGTAACTTAAACCATAACCTGTAAGCAGTCTACTATCCCAGTTTACTTTATTTTTTTTGTAGTTAAAATCGTAGTTAACGGTAAGATTTCCGGCAACAGTATTTTCTCCTCCAGCAGTCCAATTAGAAAATGAAGACTGATTAAAGATAAAAGATGTTCTTCCTAAAACTTTCCACTTTGGTTCAAAGGTTTTTTTCTTTTTTTCTTGTGAAAAAGTAAAGAAAGAAAGTAATACGAAAGATAGTAAAACAAGCTTCTTCAAAATATTGCGTTTAATGAGTTAGTAAAGTATTATTTTTTAGCTTTATATAAAGGTACAGTTGAACATGCTTCTCCAAACAATATAGATTTTGCAACAGGTATTAATTTTTCAATTAAAAATGAATATGCACTATCTGGAATTGGTTTTTCTGAGCAACCTTTTATGATTACTGGAGCATCTTTATATACCGAAAAATCTTGCTGATTTATAATTTCTTGAAAAATAGCATTTTCTAAGGTTTCTAAATTACCAATAACTGTTTTCTTAGCATAAGGTGCAACAGCAGTGGTAACTAACATAAATGCCCAAGAAGGAATAATTGCATCTGTAGAACAGGTAATTGCCACGTAACTATTTTCATATTGAGCCCAATTGTAATCTTTAACTGAAGCTCTAAAATCTACTTCTTTTAAAATGAGTTCCTCAAAAAGCCAATCTTTAATATCAAATACAACACGTTCTCCTTGAGGATACATTTCCTCAAGATCAACAGTTTTTAATTTACTGTTAGCAACTCTATTTATAATTTCGTTTTCCATTCTTTGTTATTAGTTTTTAGAGTAATAAAGTTAAAAAATTAGAATGTTAGAAATTTAAAAGTAGTAAATTCCATCAACCATCAACCATCAACCATCAACCATTAAAGCATTCCCAATTCTAACTTTGCTTCTTCGCTCATCATATCTTGAGTCCAAGTAGGGTCAAAAGTAATTTCTACTTCACAATCATTAACTTCTTTTAAAGTTTTTACTTTATCTTCTACTTCACGCGGCAAACTTTCTGCAACTGGGCAATTAGGAGAAGTTAAGGTCATTAATATTTTTGCATTATTTTCATCAGAAACAAAAACGTCGTAAACCAAACCTAATTCGTAAATATCTACAGGTATTTCTGGATCAAAAATGGTTTTTAAAACGCGTACTATTTTATCTCCTATTTCTTCTAGTTCTTTATCTGTCATTTTGAATTATTTGTTATAAGTAAAACTTATGATTTCTCCTCTAACGTTTTCTCTACCACTCATTTTTAAAACTTCAATTAAGAAACCATCTTCATCATAGCTATTTGAATATTTGTAAGAGAATTGAGGTTGATGTACACCTTTGTTATTGTAATAATCATAAGATATAATATTAGAAACTGATTCATTATATGAAGGTATTTCACTAAAAGGTGATTTAAAAACATCATATTTAGCTATAAAAACATCTCCATTTTCTTTATTTCCAGTCAGGGTTTTAGAGTCATCTGAATATTTAAAATGAGTGTAAAATGGATTTCCAGGAACATTATTATCATAATAAGTAAGTACTCTAGTAACTAAAACGCCTTCAGAATTTCTGATATAATCTCTTTTTTCGTCTAAATTTCCTTTGAAATAAGTAATTTCTTCTGATATCTTGTCATTTACATATTTGTACTCATACCTGTATAAAAGTATATCATTAGATAAGTATTCTTCAATAATTGAAATATTATCATTATTGTAAGTATACAATGTAAATTTTTCACCCGTAATTTCTCCATTGAGATTATAAAAATCTGAATCAATTCTAGTTAATCTATCCTGATTGTCGTACGAAAAAAAGGACTTAGATTGTAAAAAACCTTTTGTATCAATTATAGTTCTTTCAAGAGGTATTTTAAATTCTGGTTCTTCATCCTGTTTAGAACAAGAGGAAAACAAAGAAAAAAACACTAAAAATGTAAATATTTCTTTTGTCATAATTATTAATTCATTTTAGCCTGTTGGGCAATGGCATACATTTTAATTTGCTTTAACATAGAAATTAAACCGTTTGCTCTTGTAGGAGACAAATGTTCTTTTAATCCTATTTTATCAATAAACTCACTTTCGGCAGTTAAAATATCTGTCGGTTTTTGGTTGGAATATACACGTAGTAATAACGCTACAATTCCTTTAGTTAGTATAGCATCACTATCTGCAGAAAAAATAACTTTATCATCCTTTACATTAGAATATAACCAAACCTTAGATTGGCAACCTTTAATTAAATTTTCGTCAAGTTTATGTTCATCTTCTATAAGTGGAAGCGATTTTCCTAATTCTATAATATATTCATAACGCTCCATCCAATCTTCAAACATAGAAAACTCGTCGATTATTTCTTCTTGTATTTCTTTAATAGTCATTTTTTAAACTTATTTTTGCAACTTAAAAATGCTGATTTTGTTCGACAAAATTACGCATAATTAAGGTAATAATAGTTAATGTAAATATTAAACTTGTATAGTGATATAATTACTGTTTATTAAGTTTATTACATAATTTGAAAACAAAATACTCCTTCTTTAGAGAAGGTTAATTTAAAAAAATGAGCAAATTATTAGCGGTAGGTACAGTAGCTTTTGATGCTATTGAAACTCCTTTTGGGAAGACAGATAAAATTTTGGGTGGTTCTGGAACTTTTGTTGGTTTAGCAGCGTCGCAATTTGGGGTAGAAACAGGAGTTGTTTCTGTTGTAGGAGGAGATTTTCCTAACGAGTATCTGCAGATGATGAATTCTAAAGGAATTAATACAGATGCTATAGAAATAATTGAAGAAGGAAAAACATTCTTTTGGAGTGGTAAATATCATAACGATATGAACTCTAGAGATACTTTAATTACCGAATTGAATGTTTTAGAAAACTTTACACCAGTAGTTCCAGAAAACTTTAAAGATGCTGCAGTTGTAATGTTGGGGAATTTACACCCGTTAACACAAGCATCCGTTTTAGATCAAATGATAGAAAAACCAAAATTAGTGGTTTTAGATACTATGAATTTTTGGATGGATATTGCTTTAGAAGATCTAAAGACTGTTTTAAAACGTGTTGATGTTATTACAATTAATGATGAAGAAGCAAGACAATTGTCTGGAGAATACGCTTTAGTTAATGCTGCAAAGAAAATCCATGAAATGGGACCAAAATATGTGGTGATTAAAAAAGGAGAACATGGGGCTTTATTGTTTAGTGAAGGAAAAATTTTCTCTGCACCAGCATTGCCTTTGGCAGAAGTTTTTGATCCTACAGGTGCTGGAGATACTTTTGCAGGAGGTTTTTGTGGGTATATAGCAAAAACTGAAGATGTTTCTTTTGAAAATATGAAAAACGGAATAATTTATGGTTCAAATTTAGCATCGTTTTGCGTAGAGAAATTTGGTACAGAGCGTATGCAAAATCTTACGAAAAAAGAAATTGATGAAAGGTTAAAAGCTTTTAAAGAATTAACACAGTTCGACATAGAATTAAATTAGATTACAAATCCGCAAAAAATTACCTGCGGATTTTTTTTATTACTTTAACAAACAAAAAATAGTAAATTAATGAGTGACGCTATTAAACACGAATGTGGAATTGCAATGGTTCGTTTAAAAAAACCATTACAATTTTATAAAGACAAATACGGTTCTGCTTTTTACGGAATTAATAAAATGTATTTGTTAATGGAAAAACAGCACAACCGTGGGCAAGACGGTGCTGGTTTCGCAAGCGTAAAGTTTAATGTAAATCCTGGAACCCGTTATGTAAGTAGAATACGTTCTAACAAAGCACAACCTATTCAGGATATTTTTGGTCAAATAAACGAAAGATTAAATGGTGTTTTAGAGCAAAACCCAGATAAAAAAGATGATGTTGCTTGGCAAGAAGAAAACATGCCTTATATAGGTAATTTGTTTTTAGGTCATGTACGTTACGGAACTTTTGGTAAAAATAGTATAGAAAGTGTGCACCCGTTTTTACGCCAAAGTAATTGGAAACATAAAAACTTAATTGTTGCAGGAAACTTTAATATGACCAATTCTAAACAGTTGTTAGATGAATTGGTAACGTTGGGTCAGCATCCAAAAGAATTTACAGATACAGTAACCGTAATGGAAAAAATTGGTCACTTTTTAGAAGACGAAGTTGCCAAATTGTATCAAAAAGCAAAAAAAGCTGGTTATAACAAAAGAAATGCTTCTGAATTTATTCAGGAAAATTTAAACGTAAAAAAAGTATTAAAACGTTCTTCTAAAAACTGGGATGGAGGCTATGCTATGGCAGGTCTAATTGGTCACGGAGATGCATTTGTATTTAGAGATCCTAATGGAATTCGCCCAACATTTTTTTATGAAGATGATGAGGTTGTTGCCGTTGCTTCTGAGCGACCTGTTTTACAAACAGTTTTTAATATTAAAATAGATAAAGTTAAAGAACTAGAAAGAGGTCATGCTTTAATTATAAAGAAAAGTGGAGTTACTTCTATAAAGAAAATAAAAGAACCGCTAGAAGATAAAGCTTGTTCTTTTGAGCGTATTTATTTTTCTAGAGGAAGTGATGCTTCTATATATGAAGAGCGAAAAAATCTTGGAAAATACGTTTTCCCAAAAATTTTAAAATCGATTAATAGCGATATCTCTAATACGGTTTTTTCATTTATTCCTAACACAGCAGAAACCTCTTTCTATGGAATGACAGAAGCTGCAGAAGATTTGTTAAACGAACAAAAAACTGCAAAAATACTAGCTGGTGGAAAGTCATTATCTGCTCAAAAAGTTACCGAAATTTTATCTGAAAGACCACGTTTTGAAAAAATTGCTATTAAAGATGCTAAACTAAGAACTTTTATAGCAGACGATAGTAGTAGAGATGATTTGGTAGAGCATGTATACGACATTACTTATGGAGTTGTAAAACCAACAGACAACTTGGTAATTATAGACGATAGTATTGTTAGAGGAACTACGTTAAAGAAAAGCATCATTAAAATTTTAGATCGTTTACAACCTAAAAAAATTGTTGTTGTTTCTTCTGCACCACAAATTCGTTATCCAGATTGTTACGGAATTGACATGGCTAGAATTGATGCATTTATTGCTTTTAAAGCTGCATTGGCTTTGTTAAAAGAAACAAATCAATACGGTATTGTAGAAGATGTTTACAATAAATGTAAAGCACAGCAAAATAAAGAAGATGTAGAGATTGTAAATCACGTAAAAGAAATTTACAAACCATTTAAAGCTGCAGAAATTTCTCAAAAAATAGCACAAATGCTAAAAACAGAAGATGTAAATGCAGAGGTTGAAGTAATTTATCAATCTATAGAAGGGTTGCATAAAGCTTGCCCTAATAATTTGGGAGACTGGTATTTTACGGGTAATTATCCAACTCCAGGAGGAATGCGAGTTGTTAATCAGGCATTTATTAATTTCTATGAAGGTAGTAATGAGCGTGCTTATTAATTTTTTAAATTAAAATTTCTGAAGCATTACTTAAAAGCTTCAATAACTTATATAAAAGTTCAATTTGGTCGTATTACAAAACGATTAAATTGAACTTTTTTTGTTTGTTTAAACAAGTAGTAAAGTTTTAAAAAACCTCATTTTTTTATAAAGTCTTTAAAAAAATCACCTAACAAAAGATGAAAAAATAAGGCATTTGCCTTATTGATACGTATTTGCTTTTCAGGTAGTTTTGACACAATTAATCACTCTAAAAAACAAACAATGAAACTAAACAAAATAAAAAAGGGATTACTCTTAGTATTATCACTGTGTTTTTCCATTCAAATTGGAGCACAATCTTTTTTAAAAGCAAAAGAAAGAAAAGTCTACGAATGTGGACATGTTTATAAACCTGGAATCTTAGATAAGGTAAAACCAATGAAGTTGGTTTCTAAATTAGCTGGAAACTTAGTTACGGGGAAATCGAAATCTGATTTAAATGAATCTGCAATCGTAGTTGGTTATATTCAAGGGCTTATACCGCAAAATCAAATAGATTATGTTACTAAAACTCCAGGTTGGGAAACTTGTGGAGATGCGGTTTCCGTAGTGCTTTTTAATAGAACAGGTATTGGTTTTTCTGGTACAGATGGAGATGTTTTTATTGACGGAGAAAAACAAGA
>CAYPHE010000130.1:0-7071 GCA_964410075.1 uncultured Polaribacter sp. | reverse complement strand
TTTTATGTTATTCTTTTTTTAGTAGATTTTCTTATAATTAAATCTGTTTCTAAAACAACATCTTTATAACTCACAACCTTCTTTTTCTTTTTGTCTTTTATTTCTTTATAAAGTAACTTAAAAGCCTTTTTTCCCATTTCAAAACCAGGTTGATTTATAGTAGTTAATGATGGAGAAATTACAGAAGCCATAAACCAATTACTAAAACCAACCACATTTATTTGTTCGGGTACTTTAATACCTTGATTGTTAAATTCTGATATTGCTCCTATTGCTACTAAATCTGTATTGATAAAAATTCCATCGACATCATTATGGTCTTTTAAAAGTTGATTTGCATAAAACTTACCTTCTTCAAAACTCATATTATCTAAAAGATAAACTAAAGAAGGATCGTATTGTATATTATTATTAGTTAAAGCCTGTTTATACCCTAAAAAACGATCAATAGAATTTTGCGGTAACAACGGCCCTCTAAAATGAGCTATTCTTTTACAACCAATGTCTATCAAATGTTGGGTAGCTTTGTAAGCCGCTTTTCTATCATCAATAATTACTTTAGAACACTGTATAATCTTTGCAATTTTATCAAACATTACTATAGGAGTTTCTTGACTTATTACTTCTGAGATGTGTTTATAGTCTGCTGTTCCGTTTGCCAAAGAAATTAAAATGCCATCTACTCTTTTACTTATTAATAAATCTATTTGTTTTTTTTCTAACTCATAAGATTCGTTAGATTGTAAAGTAATTACTAAATACCCTTTTTTTTCCGCTTGCGAAATAATCCCCTTAATAACACTAGAAAAAAAATGATGTACTATTTCTGGAATTATTAAACCTATGGTTTTAGATTCTTTAGTTCTTAAGTTAACAGCAAAAGAGTTGGGTTTATAATTTAACAAAGAGGCTGTTTCTCTAACTAGTTTTCTAGTTTTTTCACTAACATCTGGATACTCTTTTAAAGCCTTAGAAACTGTAGTTATAGAAATTCCTAATTCTTCTGCTATTTGTTTAAGTGTAACCATATTTGTTAGATAATTATTGTATTAACGTATGCTTTTTTACCCCATAAATATAGTAAATTATCTAAATCGAAAACGTTTTCGACTTTTCGAAAACGTTTTCGATTTATAAATATCATAATTTAACCCTCTATAAATATACTTTTGACAAAAAACCAATTAACTTTTTCTTAAATTCACAATTACAATGAAAAAAAAATTACAAATTAAATTTACAATGTTGATGATTTTGTTTCTATCAACTACAGCTTTTGTTGCGCAGTCAACAATATCTGGAACTGTAAAAGATCAAAGTGGGAATTTAATTCCTGGAGCAAGTATTTTATTAAAAGAGAATTCTAAAGGAACAACCTCAGATTTTGATGGTTACTACGAAATTAAAAATGTTGATAATGGAACGTACACAATTATAGCTTCATATATAGGTTACGATAGCTTTAAAAAAGAAATTACAATAAGCGGAAATTTAAAGTTAGACATTGTTATTAAAGAAAATGCACAATCTTTAGATGAAATTATTATTACAGGTGTTGTTAATCCTAAATCTAAAATAGAATCTAGTATTTCTGTTTCAACAGTAGGTATTAAACAAATAGAACAGGCTGCACCAAGATCTTCTGGAGAGCTTTTTAGAAGCATACCAGGTATACGAGCAGAGTCTTCTGGTGGTGAGGGTAATGCAAACTTTAACGTACGTGGTGTACCTGTTTCTTCTGGTGGTTCTAGATATTTACAGTTACAAGAAGATGGTCTTCCTATAATGTTATTTGGAGACACTTCTTTTGGTAATGCTGATAATTTTTTACGTATCGATTCAAATATTGGAAGAGTTGAAGCTATTAGAGGTGGTTCTGCTTCTACACAAACTTCTAACGGTCCTGCAGGTATTATTAATATGATTAGCAAAACAGGAAGAACAGCAGGTGGTACTATTGGCGCAACTTATGGGGTAGATTTTCAAACTAGTAGATTAGATTTCGAATACGGAACTCCAATTGCTGAAGGATTATATTATCATATTGGTGGTTTTATGCGTGTTGGTGAAGGTCCAAGAAATATAGGATATCAAGGAAATAAAGGTGGTCAAATAAAAGCAAATATTACTAAAGAATTTAAAAATGGTTATGTACGTACTTATTTTAAGTTTTTAAACGATAGATCTGTAATGTATATGCCAATGCCAGTAAGTTTAACAGGCACAAATGCAGACCCTACTTTTGGAAACCTTCCTGGTTTTGATATTACTACAGATACTCCACACTCTATAAATATTCAAAACACTTATAGTGTTTACGATGGAAATCCTACTCAAAACGATATGAGAAATGGAAATAACCCAATTAGTAAATCTATTGGTGCAGAATTTTCTTTTGACCTTGGAGATGATTGGAAGGTAAATGGTAAGGCAAGATATTCTAACAATTCTGGTCAGTGGAATGCTCCATTTACAGCAAACGTTGGTACTGTAGCAGAAATAGAAACCTTAGTTAGAGATGCTTCTGGGGCTACTGGAGCTTTAACTTTTCAAGATGGCACACCATTTAACCCTGCTAATGGATTAGCTCAAGATATTAGATATTTTGATGTTACTATTGAAGATTTAAGCAACTTTTTTAGCGATATAAAAGTTACAAAAGCAATTAATGATAATATTGGACTTACCGTTGGTATGTTCTCTGCAACACAAAATACTAAAATAGGATGGCAATGGAGTTCTGCAATTTCTGAAGTAGCAGGAGATGGCAAAGCTAGATTAGGTGTTTTTGAAGGATTTTCTCAAGGAGGTGCTTATTCTTTTGGGCAACCAGTTTGGGGCAACTGCTGTCAAAGAAAATACAACACTGTACACAATGTAAACTCTCCTTATGTAGGAATAGATTCAGAAATTTCTGAAAAATTAAATTTTGATGGTAGTATTCGTTTCGAAAATGTAAACGTTAACGGTACAATAAACTCTGGACAATTAAGCAATTTAGATGAAAATGGAGACTTAATTGGTTTCGATTACAACAGTGACGGAGTAATTAGCCCTTTTGAAGCCACTATACCAACTATAGCTGGTAATCCAGGACAAGCAATTAGCGATAATTATAATTTTATTTCTTTATCTGCTGGTTTAAACTATAAGATTAATGATGGAGCTGCTGTTTTTGGAAGATATAGTAAAGGTGCTTCTGGTAGAGCTGCAGATAGAAATAATTATGGTGCAGACGGTTTAGGAGATGTTCAGTTTGATGAAATCTCTCAATATGAAGTTGGTTTAAAAAAGAGGTTAAATAATGGTGTTTTAAATGTTACAGGTTTTATAAGTAATACAGACGAAGGCATTAGTAACGAACTAAATAGAACTGTTGGAAACCCTTTTAAAGCCTTAGGATTAGAAGTAGAATCTGCATTAAAGTTTGGAGATTTTGGTATAAATGGTTCCGTTACTTACACAAAAGCAGAAATTGATGGTGGTGTAAATAAAGGAAATGCGCCAAGAAGACAAGCCGATTTTGTTTACAATGTAGCACCAACATATTCTTTTGGAGCTGAAAAGCAAAACCTTTTAGGAATTACAGTATTAGGAACTTCTAAATCTTTTGCTCAAGATGATAATGATCTTGTAATGCCAGGTTACGCGTATATAAATGCTGTTGCAAAATTTAGTTTAACTAAAGGACTGTCTTTAAGTTTTAATACAAACAACTTATTCGACACAATTGGTATTACAGAAGTAGAAGGAAATGGGAATATAAATGGTGGTTTAGCAGCGGCAAGAACAATTTCTGGTCGTTCTACAACAATGACATTACAATATAGTTTCTAAAAAATTTAGTTGATTTTTATTGATTTGAATGATAAATGGAACCAATAAAAAATTTATTGGTTCCATTTTAAAAACTTTTAAAACGATCTCGTATTTATTCAATTTCTATATAAACAAAACTATAACTACTACTTTCTAAAATAAATTTTAATATGAAATACCTAATAATTGTAGTTCTTTTTTTAACCACATTTCATTACAACACCCAAGAAGTAGTGCATCAAACTAAAAAAGAAAAAATAATTGTGTACGGTAGTGATACTTGCCATAGTTGTTTAGACACAAAAGCGTTTTTAAAAGAAAAAAACATCAAATTCACATATTACGATATTGATATAAATAAACAAAAAGAACAAGAAATGTTAGTTAAGCTTCAGAAAGCTAATATTTCTATTCAAACTTTAAACCTACCTGTTATAGACAATAAAGGAGATATTTTTTTAAACAAAGGCAACTTTAAAGAGTTTTTAAAAGTTTTAGGTAAAAAAATCGAAAAAGATGAAGATTAAAAAACCCACTTTAAGTTTTTGGCAAATACTAAACATGAATGTTGGGTTCTTCGGAATTCAATACAGCTTTGGTTTGCAACAAAGTGCTGTTACTCCTATTTACGATTTTTTAGGAGCAAGTCCAGACCAAATACCTATACTACACCTTGCCGGGCCAGTAACAGGCTTATTGGTACAACCCATTATTGGAGCTTTAAGTGATAAAACTTGGAGTCCTAAATTTGGAAGACGAAAACCGTATTTTCTAATAGGCGCAATTCTATGTAGCTTAACACTATTTATTTTTCCATACAGTAGTTCTTTATGGATGGCCGCTGGTTTATTATGGATTTTAGATGTTGGTAATAATACCGCAATGGAACCATACAGAGCATTAATTGCAGATAATCTTGATAAAAAACAACAACCTTTAGGTTTTCAAATGCAAAGCTTTTTTACAGGCCTAGGGCAAGTATTGGCTAATTTATCATTGTTTATTTTTCCTTTAATTTTTATGGGAACTACAGGTTCTTTGCCAACTTGGGTATACGCCTCTTTTTTTTTAGGAGCTCTTTGTTCTATAGGTACTGTACTATGGAGTAATTACAAAATAAAAGAAATACCACCAACTGCAGAAGAATTGCAAAAACTAAAAGAAAAAAGAAGTCTTTTAGAACCTTTAATCGAAATTTTTTCTGCCATAAAAGACATGCCAAAAGTAATGTGGCAATTGGCTTTAGTATATTTATTTCAGTGGTATGCATTGTTTTGTTATTGGCAAAATTCCTCTAAAAGTGTAGCTCTCTCTGTTTGGAATGCAACTCCAGAAAACAAAGAAGTATATAGCGAAGCGGTAAGTTGGACAGGCTTAGTAAATGGCTGGTACAATGTAGTTACTTTTTTAGTTGCATTTGCATTAGTAGGATTTGCAAAAAAATACAACCCTAAAAAAGTTCATGCTTTTTGTTTGATAATTGCTGCTATTGGTTTTTTAACTTTTCCTCACATAGAAAATAAAAACTTGCTATTCTTTGCAATTACTGGTTTTGGTATTGGTTGGGCAAGTATGATGGGGATTCCTTATTTAATGGTAGTTTCAGACATACCTAAAGAAAGGTATGGAGTATATATGGGCATTATTAATATGATGATTGTGATTCCTATGATTTTTCAAACTTTATCTTTTGGATACATCTTGAAAAATTTCTTAGACAACGATCCTAGAAATGCCATCACATTTGCAGGAGTTTTATTAGTAATAAGCGCAATTTTTACACTTTTTATCAAAAGTAAAAAAGAGTAATTTTTTTAATTAAAAAAAAGAATTTGAAAAACAATAATAAAGATATAAGCATTTTATGTGTTGGTGAAGTCTTAATCGATTTTATTGGACATCAATTTGATGTGCTTATAAATAACACAAGAGACTACCACAGATATTTAGGTGGTTCTCCTACAAATGTAGCTATGAATTCTGCTAGATTAGGATTAAATGCTATGATGGTAGCAACTGTTGGCAATGATGGTTTTGGAGAATATATTTTTGAAAGACTAAATAATGTAAATGTACATACTGGCAACATTAAAAAATTAAAGAACAAACCTACAAGTGTAATTTTTGTTTCAAGATCAAAAGGAACACCAGATTTTATACCGTTTCGAGAAGCAGACTCATACATTACAGAAGATCAAATTTCAAAAAGTATATTAGAGAAAACAAACATATTTCATACCACCTGTTTTGCACTAAGCAAAGAACCTGCACAATCTACAATTTTAAAAAAAGCAAAAGAAGCATATGATTTAGGGTGCAAATTAAGTATTGATATAAATTATGCTAAAAAATTATGGGATAGTAAGGAAGAAGCAATCAAAGTAATTAAAACCTATTGCAGCTTTAATCCTCTAATAAAAATTAGCGAAGACGATATGTTGAGGCTTTTTGGCAAAAAATTACCACATCAAGAAATTTTTGAATTCTTTCATAATTTAGGAGTGGATAAAGTTTGTTTAACATTAGGAAAAAACGGTGTTAAACTGTCTCAATCTAGAAAAAAAATTATTGTACTACCTGCTATAAAGGTAGAAAAAGTGATGGACACAACTGGAGCTGGAGATGCATTTTGGTCTGGATTTTTATTTGCTTACATTAAAGAAAAACCAATTGAAGAGTGTTTACAAATAGCTCTAAAATTAGCTGCACTAAAGCTTCAAAATGTTGGTAGATTACCAGACAATATTAACATTTTATCAAAACTCTTATAAATTATTCTTTTATACATTATGAGTAAGAAAATAAAACAAACTATTTCTAATGGTGTAATGTTAAATGCATATCCAGATAGTATTGGTTATAAATTAAGTGATACTATTAAAATGCTAAAACTACCAGAATTTAAAGATGTTTTCTCTTTATTTTATGTATTACCTACGTTTTTTAATAGCGATTTAGATAGGGGATTTTCTATAATTGATTACAATCTAAATGAAGAACTGGTTACTATAGAAGATTTAAAAGCTTTAAAGGAATTAAACATCATGTTAAAATTTGACATTGTTTTGAACCACTTATCTGTAGCTTCTCCACAATTTAAAGATTTACTTAAAAATGGAGAAAACTCTAAATACAAAGATTTTTTTATCAATTGGAATGCATTTTGGAAAGGAAATGGCAAAAAAAACAAAGAAGACATTATAATTCCAAAAGAAGAATACCTGAATAAACTATTCATGAGAAAATCTGGAC
>CAYPHE010000129.1:0-7096 GCA_964410075.1 uncultured Polaribacter sp. | reverse complement strand
TTTTAAAATAGATTACTTCGTCATTCTTCCTCGTAATGACAAACAGCTTTTGTATTTTCGCAAATGTGAATATCTACGAAAATATTTTATCAGCTAAACAAAATGGCAAAAAACTATTGGCTATTTTAATTGACCCTGAAAAAGTTACAGTAGAAAATTTACCTTCTTTTTTTAAAAAAGTACATCAATCTATTACAACTCATATTTTTGTTGGCGGAAGCACAGATATAAATAATCAAACAAAAAATGTTGTTGAAGCTATTCAAAAAGAAACTCAACTACCTGTGCTTCTTTTTCCGGGTAATGTAAAACAAATTACGCCAAAGGCGGATGGAATTTTGTTTTTGAGTTTACTTTCTGGTAGAAATCCAGAATATTTAATTGACCAACAGATAAAAGCTGTTCCTTTTTTGCAAAAAACAACATTAGAAATTATCCCTACTGGTTATATTTTAGTTGATGGAGGTAAACATACTGCTACCCAAAAAGTAAGTAATACCAAACCCATTTCCCAAAAGGATGAAAACTTAATTGTACAAACTGCGCTTGCTGGAGAATATTTAGGAAAAAAAATGATTTATCTAGAAGCTGGCTCTGGAGCAAAAGTTCCTGTGGACACAAATATCATAAAATCTGTAAAAACAGAATTAACTATTCCTTTATTAGTTGGTGGCGGAATTAGAACAAAAAAACAGTTGAATGAAGCTTACAATTCTGGTGCTGATTTGGTTATTATTGGGACTGCTTTTGAAGAGAATGAAAGTTTTTTTAATGAATTAAAACACTAATTTAAAGTTATTTATTTTTTTCGCTTAACCTTATTATTTTAGAATACTTTTAAAAAAAATATATACTTTTATTGTTGAAAAGAAAAGTAGAAAAAAGCTACAACCATTAACCAATTACTTATTAAAAATGAAAACTAAGCTCCTATTACTCATATTTATTACGGGTACTTTTGCATTGTTCTCCCAAAATGATAGTATTAAAAAAAGTAATATTTTTCAAACTTCAGGCAGAGTTATAAAAAATAGTATTCTAACCATACCTAGTGATTTTGGTTTTATGGGAAAACAAATTTCTAATGATTGGAAAAAAACAGGTATTTACACAGCTGGTATTTTAGGTTTAATTGCAACAGATAAGATAACTACCGGTTTTTGGCAAGAACATGTTGAACTAAATGTACAATATAGTTTACCAAGTTTTTCACCTGTAAATCCTACTTCATCTCATAAATGGATGCAAGGTAATAATGCTTATTTAACTTTTCCAACCATTGGTATTTACTTAGGAGCTTTTATCTCAAATAATGAAAGAGGACAATATACAGCTATAAATACTTTAAAAGCAATACAATATTCGTGGATAATTTCTCATATTGGTTTAAAGACTATCTTTGGTAGAAATAGGCCAAATAGACCATTATCTGAACCAGCACAATACCCATGGACAAATAATAATTGGGATTTCTTTAATAAAAGAAAAGAATTTTTGTTTGCAAGTTCAGAAGGTTCTGCACTACCATCATTACATTCTACCACCTATTTTGCAATTGCTAAGGTTTACCAAATGGAATTTAATAATTATTGGATACCATATGGAGTAATTGCTGCAGTTTGGCTTTCTGATATAGAAGGACATAACCACTGGGTTAGTGATATTGTAGTTGCAGGAATTGTAGGCACAATTATTGGAAAATCTATTGTGTTGAGTAGTTGGAAAAAGAGAGGTATTAATGGTTACAAAAAGAAAAATAAGGATATTTCTTTTCAGGTTATTCCTCAATTCTCTTCTGAGTTTTCTGGATTACATATCGTTGGAAATTTTTAGATGGATAAAAATATACTACTTAACGAATTACAATTTAAAGCAGTAAAAAGCTCTGGTGCTGGAGGACAACATGTAAACAAAGTATCTTCTAAAATAACATTGTTTTTCAATTTAGAAAACGCTCTAGGTATTTCCAATGATGAAAGAGAACGCTTAAAAATAAAACTAGCTTCTAAATTAACTAAAGAAAATGTACTTATTATTTCTTGTGATGAATCTCGCTCTCAACATAAAAACAAAGAACTAGTTATCAAACGCTTTTTTAAACTGATTGAAGAAAATGTAAAAATTGCGAAAAAAAGAAAACCTACAAAACCAAGTAAAGCTGCAATTAAAAAGCGAGCTGAAAACAAACAAAGAACTTCTGTTAAAAAAGCTTTGCGAAAAAGACCAAACCTAGACTAAAATTAGCTAAAACCCATAAGTTAGTTTTAGCCGTGATTGAGCTAGTTGTTTGAGCTCTTTTGAGGCACGAAAAAAGCGAGTAGCGAAAGCGCGAAAAAGCTTCTAAAAAAATTAGATTTTGTAGGTTTTATCCAAAAGCAAAAATTATACTAAATTTTTAGAATTAAATATGCTTTTATGAGAAAGAGCTTTTATTCAATTTTTAACTCTTCTTTTTTCCATTGATTAAAACCTCCTAAAACATTATAGACCTCAAAACCTTTTTCTTGCAAAATTTTGCATGCTTTTCCACTTCTGTTTCCGCTTCTGCAATACAAGTAAACTGGCTTTTCTTTATCTAATTTCTTAATTATTTTTTCTGTAAAATCATCATCAAAATAATTTACAAATATTGCTTTCTCTATAGCTCCTTGTTTGGTTTCTTTTGGTGTTCTAACGTCTACCAATTGAATCTTTTCTTTTGATAAAAGTGTTTTTAACTCTTTTGTTGTAATTGCTTTTTCATTTTCTTGAGCGTTACAATTCATCAATAGAAAACAAGAAAAAATCAATAAAAATATTCTTTTCATAAGTGTTATTTTAAGGTTGATGGGCAAACTTTATCTGTTTTTGGTAAATTACTTTTTCTTATTGCAGCAAAGCCACCTGCAAGATCTATCATATTATGAAAACCTCTAGCTTTTAAAATAGAAGATGCAATTACAGAACGGTAACCACCTCCACAATACACATAAAAAGTTTCTTTTTCTGGAAATTCATTAATATGCTCATTAATAAAGTTTAAAGGTGTATTTATTGCAGTAGGCATTCTTTCACTAGAAAACTCACTTGGTTTTCTAACATCAAAAATTTGTAATTTTTCAATATTTTTATTTTCTAAAGTAGAAGGTAGTACAGAAACAATACGGTCTGTTTCTTTACCAGAATTTTCCCAAGAAGTAAAACCTCCTTCTAAAAAACCCAATACATTATCAAAACCAACTCTAGACAAACGGGTTATCACTTCTTTTTCTTGGCCAACTGGAGCAACTAATAAAATTGGTTGTAAAATATCTTTAATTAATGCCCCAACCCATGGCGCAAAACCTCCATCTATACCAATAAAAATAGACTGTGGTATAAAACCTTTTACAAATTCTGTTTGATGACGAACATCTAAAATTATAGCTCCACTTTCGTTGGCTAACAATTCAAATTCTTTAACGGATAAAGGTTGTGCACTATTTTTAAGAACAGTATCTATACTTTCGTAACCTTCTTTATTCAATTTTACATTTAAAGGAAAATAAGCGGGTGGTGGCAATAATCCGTCGGTTACTTCTTTTATAAATTCCTCTTTTGTCATATCTGTACGTAAAGCGTAATTGGTTTGTTTTTGCTGCCCAATAGTACCTACAGTTTCTTTACTTAAATTTTTTCCACAAGCGGAGCCTGCTCCATGAGCTGGATAAACAACAACTTCATCTGCCAAAGGCATAATTTTATTTCGCAAGCTATCGAATAACATTCCTGCTAAATCTTCTTGGGTGATAGTACTTTTTTGAGCTAAATCTGGTCTTCCTACATCCCCTAAAAAAAGAGTATCACCGCTAAAAATAGCATGATCTTTACCATTTTTATCTTTTAGTAGATAAGTTACACTCTCTAGAGTATGACCAGGTGTATGCAGTACTTTAATGGTTACATCTCCTAATTCAAATTCTTGATTATCTTCTGCAATAACTGCTTCGAAATTGGTTTTAGCAGTGGGTCCGTATATAATTTTTGCGCCTGTTTTTTCAGCTAAAGTTACGTGTCCACTCACAAAATCTGCATGAAAGTGGGTTTCGAAAATGTATTTTATTGTAGCATTGCTCTTGTTGGCTTTATCAATATAACTTTGTACTTCTCGTAACGGATCTACAATAGCAACTTCTCCATTACTTTCTATATAATAAGCTCCTTGTGCCAAGCAGCCTGTGTAAATTTGTTCTATATTCATAAATCTATTTTTTATAGATTCCTGCTTTCGCAGGAATAACATTTAGTATCTGTATTATCAAAAACAACTTATTATTCTTTTAATTGTATGATTGGTGAATGTATTTGCCGTACTTTTCTTGATGCTCGCAATTACCTGTTCTATAAAACAATACTGCATCGTTAACTCTCATAAAAAAGTGTTTGATCTCAATTATTTTTAAAATTTCACTTCGAAATAAATCGTCTCTAACGGGTCCTTTTACACCAGCTAAATAAAATTGGATTCCTTTTTTCTGAAAAAACTTTATCCGATCTTTTAGCATTTCAATTCCCGTACTATCTACTCTGTTAATACTTTCTGCATCTAATACGATAAGTTTTAAGTTCTTTTTTTGAGAAGTCATTTCATCTAACTTATCTCTAAAATAAGATGAGTTGGCATAAAACAATTGTGCATCAAAACGAAATACTAAAATTTCATCATCTAATAATACTTCATTAAATCTTTCTTTATTTCTATAAAAATTAGAATTGGGTACTTTACCCAACTCAACCACGTATGGTCTAGAAGTTCTGTAAATTAACACAATTAAAGACAAAGAAACGCCTACAATAATTCCATATTCAATTCCTAAAAACAGGGTTGCATTTAGCGTAGCCAACATTAACCAAAAATCGAACTTATTGGTTTTCCATAAAAAAACGGCTTCATTGAATTTTATCAGTTTTAAAATGGCTACAATAATAATTGCAGCTAAAATTGTTTTTGGTAGAAAATAAAAAACTGGAGTTAAAAAAAGTAATGTTATTATTAAAATGATAACGGATATTAATCCTGATAATTGGGTTTTACTTCCACTTTCTAAATTTATTGCAGATCTAGAAAAACTTGATGTTGTTGGAAATGCTTTAAAAAATGATCCAAAAATATTACCTAAACCTAAGGCTATTAATTCTTGGTTTGGGCGAATTCTATATTCATCTTGTGTAGCTTCTAAAGATTTACCAATGGAAATAGTTTCTAAATACCCAACCATAGCTAAGGTTAAAGCAATAGGCAACAAGGTTTTTAATAAACCCATTTCTAAATTTGGAAATGAAAAATTGGGAAGTCCAGAGGGAATTTCCTTTACAATTGCAATACTAGAAAAGTTACTCCCAAAAAATTTCATTAACACAATTCCAATAATTACTACAACTACGGCATTAGGTATTTTTCTGTTAATTCTTTTTAAACCTATAATAATTGCAATACTTAGAATACCTAAAATTGTTGTGTAAACATCTGCTTCATTTAATTTAAAAAAAACATCTTTTATTACAAACTGAATCTGATCACTCTGAATAAAATTTACGCCAAATAAATTCCGAAATTGATTGATACCAATGGTAATTGCTACAGCAGATGTAAAGCCAGTAATTACAGGTTTTGAAAGAAAATTTACAATAAAACCAAGGCTAAATAAGCCCATTATCAATTGAATACTCCCTACTAAAAAAGCTAATAAAATAGCGATGGTAATATAATTTTCTGTACCAGTAACAGCTAAAGTAGAAACTCCTGCAGCTACAATAAGGGAATCCATAGCTACTGGTCCAACAGAAACTTGTTGTGATGTTCCAAAAATTGCGTAGATAATTTGCGGAATTAAAGCACAGTATAAACCATAAATTGGTGGTAAACCTGCAATTAAAGCATAAGCAATGCCTTGTGGAATTAATACAATTCCTATTGTAATACCTCCAACTATATCATTTTTTAAGTATGACTTTTTATACTTTGGAAGCCAATCTAAAATGGGGATACTTTTTTTGAAATTCATAAGCCCACCTTATTTTTTTGTAGTTTATTACTTGTTTTAAAACAATTCGCCTTGATTAAAACCTTTTGTTTTTCCTAAATGTTTATATGCCAATTCAGTTACTTCTCTTCCTCTAGGTGTTCTCATAATAAAGCCTTGCTGAATTAAAAACGGCTCATATACTTCTTCTATAGTTTCTGAATTTTCGCTTACAGCCGTTGCAATTGTACTTACTCCAACTGGTCCGCCTTTAAATTTTTCTATAATAGTAGTTAAAATTTTATTATCCATCTCATCTAAACCATGTGCATCTACATTTAAAGCCGCTAAAGCATATTTTGCAATTTCTATAGTAATAGATCCATTGCCTTTTATTTGTGCAAAATCTCTAACTCTACGTAATAAAGCATTTGCAATTCTTGGTGTTCCTCTACTTCTGCCTGCAATTTCTATAGCCCCTTCCATAGAAATAGGAACTCCTAAAATATAAGCACTTCTTTGAATTATAGTAGTTAATAATTCTGTTGAATAATAGTGTAATCTGCTATTGATTCCAAAACGAGCTCTCATTGGAGCCGTTAGCAATCCAGAACGAGTTGTAGCTCCAATTAATGTAAATGGTTCTAAATTAATCTGAACTGTTCTTGCATTAGGTCCAGACTCAATCATAATATCAATCTTATAATCTTCCATTGCAGAATACAAGTATTCTTCTACAATTGGGCTAAGTCTATGAATTTCATCAATAAACAACACATCACGTTCATCTAAATTGGTTAGCAACCCTGCTAAGTCTCCTGGTTTGTCTAAAACAGGACCAGAGGTTACTTTAATTCCAACATTTAATTCGTTAGCTAAAATATGAGCTAATGTAGTTTTACCTAGTCCTGGAGGGCCATGAAATAATGCATGATCTAATGCTTCTCCTCTCTGATTTGCAGCTTGAACGAATATTTTTAAATTATCTATTGCTTTATCTTGCCCTGTAAAATCATCAAAAGAAAGCGGACGTAATTTTTTTTCTACATCTAATTCTTCACTAGAATAATTGTTGTTTTCAGGATTTAGATGCTCATTCATACAAACAAAGATAA
>CAYPHE010000128.1:0-7100 GCA_964410075.1 uncultured Polaribacter sp. | reverse complement strand
AATTATCTTGTTAATTGGCACTAAAAAAATTACTTTTGTCACCAATAAATTATTTATAATGCCAGATATTCAAAAATTACAGGATTTTACACAACAAGTTCGTAGAGATATTTTACGTATGGTTCACAAAGTAAACTCGGGTCACCCAGGTGGTTCTTTAGGGTGTGCAGAATTTATTACTTGTCTTTATCAAGAAGTTATGGAGTACTCCACAGACTTTTCTATGAATGGCGAAAATGAAGATTTATTTTTCCTTTCAAACGGACATATTTCTCCTGTTTTATATAGTGTTTTAGCACATAGTGGGTTTTTCTCTGTAGAAGAATTGGCTACATTTCGTTTAATTGATTCTCGTTTACAAGGGCATCCAACTACTCACGAGGGGTTGCCAGGAATAAGAATAGCATCAGGATCTTTAGGACAAGGTTTATCAGTTGCTTTAGGAGCTGCAGAAGCTAAAAAGTTAAATGGTGATGATAAATTAGTGTATACATTACATGGAGATGGAGAATTGCAAGAAGGACAAAACTGGGAAGCAATTATGTACGCATCTGCAAAAAAAGTAGATAACGTTATTGCTACAGTAGATTTAAACGGAAAACAAATTGATGGTTCTACAGACGAGGTATTACCAATGGGAAGTATCAAAGCAAAATTTGAGGCTTTTGGTTGGGATGTTTTAGAAGTAAAAGCAGGAAATGATATAGAAGCTATTTTAGATGGTTTAGCAGAGGCAAAAGCATTAACAGGTAAAGGAAAACCAGTTTGTATTTTGTTATATACAGAAATGGGTAATGGAGTTGATTTTATGATGCATACTCATGCTTGGCATGGTAAAGCACCAAATGATGAACAGTTAGAAAGTGCTCTAGCACAAAATCCTGTTACTTTAGGAGATTACTAATTTTATGAAAAGATCGAATTATTTCATCTTTTTAAATTTTATAAAAAAGAGTTTTTCATTTTGGGAAACTCTTTTTTTATGAAATCATTTTATATTTCACGTAAGAATAGAATTATATTTACAACTTAGTATGTAGAAAATAAAAGTTCAAATTTTAAACATTTAATTTTTAATAGTAAATATGAAAATAGGTATTGTATGTTATCCCACCTTTGGTGGAAGTGGAGTTTTGGCAACAGAATTAGGAATGGCACTTGCAGATAATGGTCATCAAGTACATTTTATAACTTACAATCAACCTGTTCGTTTAGATTATTTATCTCATAATCTACATTTTCATCAAGTTTCTGTAGAAGAATACCCTTTATTTGAGTATCAACCTTATGAACTGGCTTTGTCTAGCAAAATGGTTGAGGTTGTTAAGAAAAATAAACTAGAAATTTTACACGTACACTATGCAATTCCTCATGCTTATGCGGCTTACATGGCAAAACAAATGTTAGCTGAAAAAGGGATTGATATAAAAGTTGTAACAACATTACATGGTACTGATATTACTTTAGTGGGAAGTCATCCAAACTACAAAACTGCAGTAGAATTTAGTATTAATAATTCTGATGTAGTAACCTCGGTTTCTAATGATTTAAAGAAAACAACTAACAAGCTTTTTAATATTAGTAAAGAAATAAAAGTAGTTTACAATTTTATTGACACTGCAAAATACGATAGTGCTAATAAAGAAGAGTGTAGAAGAAGTAGTATTGCCGCACCAGATGAAAAAATTTTAACTCACGTTAGTAATTTTAGACCTGTAAAAAGAGTTGAAGATGTTATTGCTGTATTTGCTAGAGTAACTCAAGCAATACCTTCAAAATTAATTATGATTGGTGAAGGTCCTGAAGCTAAAAAAGCTAAAGATTTAGCTAAAAAATTAGGTGTTTACGATAAGGTTTTCTTTTTAGGAAATTCTGATGAAGTTGCTAAGATTTTATGTTATACAGACATATTTTTGTTACCTTCTCAAACAGAAAGTTTTGGATTAGCTGCATTAGAAGCCATGGCGGCGTCTACAGTTGTAATTTCTACTAATACAGGAGGTTTACCTGAAGTAAATATTAATGGAATTACAGGATATTTAAGTGATCTTGGAGATATTGAAGATATGGCTAAAAATGCGATTTCGGTTTTAGAAGACGACACTACTTTGCAACGTTTTAAAGAAAATGCAAAGTTACACGCCAATAAATTTGCTTTAAAAACAATATTGCCTGTTTATGAAGAAATTTATGAATCTTGTTACAAAGTTAAAGTAAATTAAAAAGGCTCAAACAAAACTGTTTGAACCTTTTCTTACTTTGTTCGTTTTAGCACTATGATTTTCCAAAAAGTCCACCTAGCATGCCACCAATTCCTCCAGATTGTTTTGAATTTGCGCCTAAAAACATTCCTGCAACATCATCAACAACACTTCCATCACCATCAGCATCTAAAATTTGTTCTAAAAAGTTTTGTTCTTTTTGAGCAGTACCACCACCTAAAAGACCACTAAGTAATCCACTCATATCTGCTGAATTACTTATATTTTGTTCTCTCTTTTGTTTTCCTAAGAAACCCATTAAAATTGGTGCAGCAACTTTTAAAATGTTACCAACTGCACTAGCATCTAAACCAGATTTATGACCTATAACTTGCTGAATTCCTTGTTGTTTGTTCCCTAAAACATGACTTAGTATTTTGCTACCATCATTTAAAACGCTGTCATTAACGCCTCCTCCAAATAAGTTTCCAAGATTGTCTAAAATGCTTCCGTCATGTTTTTTATCTAAGGCTCCCACTAATCCAATAGCTCCTTCTTGTGTAGCTGTTTTTCTTTCCATAGCTTTCATTAAAACTGGTAAAGCCATAGTTAAAACACTTTTTGTTTTATTAGAATCATTTCCTGTTGAGTTCGCAACCCCAGAAATTATTTGTTTACCTAAACCGCTATTTAATAAATCTAAAATACCTGCCATTTTTATTTTGTTAAAAGTTAATTATTCTATAAAATATGACACAATAATCAAAAATAAGTCACTATTTATATTTAGTTTTTTATATTTCATAATCTTAAAGAATTAACATATAAATGAAGAAACTAGCTCTACACTGGAAGATATTAATAGGAATGTTTTTAGGAATTATCTTCGGTTTTATTATGAATACCGTTGATGGTGGAAATACTTTTGTAACTAATTGGGTAAAACCTTTTGGAACTATTTTTATTAACTTATTAAAACTGATAGCTGTTCCTTTGATATTGGCTTCATTAATAAAAGGGATATCTGATTTGAAAGATATTTCTAAAATTAAATCAATGGGGTTGCGTACTATTACAATTTATATTTCTACTACATTAATTGCGGTTGTTATAGGTTTAAGTATTGTAAATATTGTAAAACCTGGCAACGGAATGCCAACAGAAACAATAGAGAAAATAAAAGCAAAATATTCTGCTTCTAGTGGAGTTTCAGATAAATTAGCAAAAGCATCCGCTCAACAAGACTCTGGTCCTTTAAAGGCTTTGGTTGATATTTTTCCGAGTAATATATTTAAATCTTTTGTAGAGGCTAGCATGTTACAAATTATATTCTTTGCCCTTTTTGTAGGAATTTGCTTATTGTTAATTCCAGAAGAAAAGGCAAAGCCATTAACCAATTTTTTCGATTCGTTAAACGAAGTGGTTATGAAAATGGTAGATTTAATTATGCTTTTTGCACCCTATGCTGTTTTTGCTCTATTAGCAAACGTAATTATAGCTTTTGACGATGTTGAAATTTTAATTAAACTTTTGGCTTATGCATTTTGTGTGTTAGGTGGTTTAATTTTAATGATAGGTTTCTATGTTTTATTAATTGCTGTGTACACAAAAAAATCTCCAATTTGGTTTTTAAAACAAATTAGTCCTGCACAATTATTAGCATTTTCAACAAGTTCTAGTGCAGCAACCTTACCTGTAACTATGGAGCGTGTTGAAGAACATTTAGGAGTAGATAAAGAAGTTTCTGGTTTTGTTTTACCTGTTGGAGCTACTGTAAATATGGATGGAACAAGTCTATACCAAGGCATTGCCGCCGTTTTTATTATGCAAGTTTTATGGCCAGAAGGTTTAACATTAACTAATCAACTAGTTATTATAGGTACTTCTGTTTTGGCTTCTATTGGTAGTGCAGCTGTGCCAAGCGCAGGAATTGTAATGTTGGTTATTGTTTTAGAAACTATTGGTTTTCCTTCAGAATTGTTACCAATAGGAATTGCCTTAATTTTTGCAGTAGATAGACCCTTAGATATGTGTAGAACAACTGTAAATGTAACAGGAGATGCAACTGTATCTATGATGGTTGCTAAATCATTAGGAAAATTAAAAGATAATCCTGTTCCTAAAAATTGGGACGATAATTACGATAAAGTAAAATAAATTGCAAACGTTAAATTGGACAAGACAAGACTTTTTAGCATACATACTATTGTATGCAGCGCACTGTAATCAATTTGAAGATAGTAGCGAAAAAGAATATATTTTATCTAAAGTAGATGAAAAGACGTATCATAAAATTCATACAGAAGTTGTTGTAGATTCAGATGAAGATAATCTTCGTAAAATTCAGCAATATTTAGATGAAAATAAATTTTCTCAAATAGAGAAAGAATATCTAATTAGAGAAATAAAAGCTGTTCTTTTTGCTGACGGCTCAATAGATGTAAATGAGAAAAAAGTCTTTTTGTTGTTAAAGAATATTATTGGTTAAAAAGTTTTATTTTAGTTTTTTACAGTTTGAATAATTCTGTAATAACCTCTATTTTTATACTTCTCCGTTTTATTTTTTCATTTAAAAAATAAAATATATAACTAATGCTAGAATAAATAATAGCGGGAATAAAAAAATTAATTCGCTTATAAAACACCAAAATAAAAAAGCCAGCCATTGTAATAAATGCATTTCTTTTTTTCTCTCTTTTGTTGTTATTTGTTTTAGTTTTTCAAAAGACATAGACATAAACTCTTCTTTAGTGTAGTCTAAATCTATAATACCAATATTGCTTAACCCTTTTTTATAACCTTTAAAAATTTCTTTAGGATATAACCATAAACTATAACCAATAGCCCATGAACTTAAAAAACCAAGTAAAAAATTTTTCCAAATTCCAGTAGAAATTTCCCATCCAGAAATAAAAGCTTCTCCTTTCCAAGAAGTTGTTTTGTTGTGTAGAATATGTTGTATATCATGAATATGAATAGCTTTTCTTCTAAATTCAGGATTTGGTAAAGTTAATGTGGTACAAAAAACAGCCATTGTAAAAGTTTTATCATTTACACCACCTTCTTCTGGAATTCCATTATCTAAGTAAAATTGAGATAATTTGTCTTTTATTGTCATATGTATATTTAAATATATGATTCAAGAGATTTAAAATCTTTAATTACCAAGTCTGCATTATTAAGAGATTGATTTTCTGAAAGAGGATTATCGTAACCAAATACAAAAATACCAGCGTCATTTGCAGCTTTAATTCCATTATCGGAGTCTTCAATTACAATACAATGTTCTCTTTGTGTTTTTCCTAAAAGGACTGCTTTTTCAAAAATTTCAGGATTTGGTTTAGAAGCTGTTAAATCTGCACCACTAATTTTTGCTGAAAAATACTTTTCTAAATCAAACCTTTTAAAAACTCTATCTATATTAATCATTGCAGAAGAAGATGCTAAAACTAGTGTTATTTCTTTTAAGTGAAAATATTTTATAATTTCTTCAACGCCATTAACCAATTGTAAATTAGGATCATTTTCAAAAAAAGAAACATAGCGTTTTCTTTTTTCTAAAACCAATTCTTCTGGCTTTTCATTCAAATTAAAATGGTTAACTAATTTTTGAAAAGCGTTAATGGTAGAAGAACCTGTAAATGTTTTATACAGTTGTTCAGTAACATTTACACCAATATTTTCAAAGGTTTCGTAGTAGGCTTTTTTATGGATTTTTTCAGAATCTATAATTACGCCATCCATATCAAAAATAACGCATTCTACTTTTTTGGGAAATTTCATTTTAATCTAAAAATTTTGCTTTTAGTTCTGGTGTTGGTATTCTACAATTTTCTTTTTTACCAAACCATTTGTAACGATTTTTGGCTACAATATCATAAATGTAATTTCTGAAATTTTCAGGAAAAATCCATAATAATTTAGTCAAAACCCAAAGACCACCTAAATCGTTCATTATTTTTATAGCAGCAGTAGATTTTATATAGTAAGCCAAGTTGTTTTCATATAAAATTATAGAGTCTATTTTGGTAGTATCAATTCCTAATTGTTTGGTGATTTCTTGTCCAGTTTTAGATTGTAAAGCAGTAAAAAGAAATGTATTTTTTTTATCAAAATCAATTACTTGATTTATAGCACTATTACACAAATTGCAAACACCATCAAACAAAATAACCTTCTTATTCTCGAGAACTGTAAACATAAAAACAAAGATACTTTAACTTTTTTTAAATTTTAGTGTAACAAAAGTCAAACGCTATCGTCTTGTAGATATATGTAAAGTTTATTACGCTTTTAACAAATTATTATATACTGTTAATTAAAGCATTCTATACTTTAGATAAAAATAACTAACCATGATTAAAATTGAAAAACTACACAAATCGTATCCTATAGGAAACGATTCACTTCATGTTTTAAAAGGTATTGATCTTCACATAAAAGAGGGCGAATTTGTATCTATTATGGGGTCTTCTGGTTCTGGAAAATCTACATTATTAAATATTGTTGGTTTGCTAGATATTCATGATGAAGGAAATTACTACTTAAATGGTCAGTTAATTAAAGATATGAATGAAAAGAAAGCCGCAATGCTTAGAAATAAGTTTTTAGGTTTTGTATTTCAATCATTCAACTTAATATCGTACAAAACAGCAGTAGAAAATGTTGCTTTACCACTTTATTATAAAGGAATTAACCGAAAAGAACGATTGGCAACTGCTTTAGAATATTTAGAAAAAGTAGGTTTAAAAGAATGGGCAAACCATTTACCAAACGAACTTTCTGGTGGACAAAAACAGCGTGTTGCTATTGCAAGAGCACTAGTAACAAAACCAAAAGTTGTTTTAGCAGATGAACCTACAGGAGCTTTAGATTCTACAACAACAGATTCTGTAATGG
>CAYPHE010000127.1:0-7106 GCA_964410075.1 uncultured Polaribacter sp. | reverse complement strand
TGCTTCTTGTGCAAAAGTTGATATAGCTCCAAAAAACATAAATCCTGTTACAGTTAGGATATTTACTACTTTTTTCATTGTCGTTATAATTAATTTAATAGTTAACGTGTTAAAGATATTAATTTTACTTCTAATCGAAACAATAATCAATTTATTTTAACCAATAAAATTTTATATTGTTTAATTAAAGTACGGCAAGTAACAAAAAAATGTTGATTGCATAAAAAAATATGCAACCAAATTCATGTAAAAAGCTAAAATTTTATGATTCTTTAAAGCGATTGATGTGAATTAATTTTGCCTTTTAAGACATTTCTCCCCTTAAAGAATTTTCAAATTGGTTTTTAAAGTGTTGATTGTCTAAGTTTTGTGGTAGTAAATACATTAATTTTGCTAAGGCAGCTTCTGTTGTAATGTCTTTTCCGCTAATAACACCAATATTTGCTAATCCTAAACTTGTATTGTATTTTCCTTGTAAAACACTTCCATTTACACATTGTGTTACGTTAATTACCTTTTTTCCTTCTTCAATTGTTTTTTTAAGTAGTCTTAAAAACCATTCTGTTTCAAAAGCATTTCCAGCTCCGTAAGTTTCTAATATTACTGCTTTTAATTTGTTATTATTTAGTATTGATAAAATTGTACTTCTTTGAATTGCAGGGAATAATTTTAAAATAACAATATTAGTTTCTAATTTTTTACAAGCTGTAAATTGTTTTGAATCTTTTGGTTTGTGTAAATAGTTTTCGTTAAAAGTTAACTGAACTCCACTTTCAGCCAAAGGCGGATAATTCATAGATGTAAAAGCTTCAAAGTTAGACGCGCTTATTTTTGTAGTTCTATTTGCTCGATATAATTTATATTCAAAATACAAACCAACTTCTTGCAACATTGGTTTGTTATTTTTTGTCGCTAAAGCTGTTTGAATAGAAGTAATTAAGTTTTCTTTAGCATCTGTTCTTAAATCTCCAATTGGTAATTGAGATCCTGTAAAGATAACAGGTTTCTGTAAGTTTTCTAACATAAAACTCAATACAGATGAAGTGTAAGACATCGTATCAGAGCCAGTTAAAACAACAAAACCATCAAACGTATTATAGTTTTCTTCTATAATGGTTGCTATTTCAACAAAATAGATCTCATTCATGTTAGATGAATCAATAGGTTGTTGAAAAGAGACGCTTTCTAAGTCGCACTTCAATTGTTTTAATTCTGGAATACTTTTTTGTATCGAACTAAAATCAAATGCTTTTAAAGCTCCTGTTTCAGCATCTTTTATCATACCAATAGTACCACCTGTATAAACTAAAAGTATTTTAGGTTCTCTTGCCATTCTGTCATTATATAACAGTGCTAATTTACTTGTTTTCTATAAAGAAAATGACAGAAAGTATATTTTAAGTAAAAATTAATAAGATGGAATAATTTATGTTATAATTTTATACATTTAAAAAGAAATAAAAGAATTATGATAGGATTTTATATAATAATCGGACTAATATCTCTAGTAAGCTGGTTAGTTAGTAGTACTTTAAAAAGAAAATTTAAAAAATATTCTCAAGTTCAGTTAAGAAACGGAATGAGTGGTGCAGAGATTGCAGAAAAAATGCTTGCAGATCATGGAATTTATGATGTAAAGGTAATTTCTACGCCTGGAATGTTAACAGATCATTACAATCCAGCAAAAAAAACGGTAAATTTAAGTGCAGGAGTTTATAGCCAAAGAAATGCGGCTGCAGCAGCTGTTGCAGCCCATGAAGTTGGGCATGCAGTGCAACATGCCAATGCTTACAGTTGGCTAACAATGCGTTCTAAATTGGTTCCTGTTGTTAGTGTTTCCTCACGGTTTTCTCAATGGTTAGTTATTGGTGGATTGGTTTTAGGTGCAGCTTCAGACAATGCAGGAATCGGATTTTATATTGCCATTTTGGGGTTAGTTTTTATGGGTTTAGCAACATTATTTAGTTTTATTACTTTACCAGTAGAATATGATGCAAGTAATAGAGCATTGGCTTGGTTAAAAAATAAAAATATGGTTTCTCAACAAGAATTTGCTGGCTCTAAAGATGCTTTAAAATGGGCGGCAAGAACTTATTTAGTTGCTGCTTTGGGTTCTTTAGCAATGCTTTTGTATTGGGCAATGCAAATTTTAGGAGGAAGGGATTGATCAAATAATTATTTATTTTAAATATTTAAAATGTAAAATGCTTCGTTTTTTTCGAAGCATTTTTTTGTGCATTCAATCATTTTGTATTTTTATAATTCATTAAAAAAAACTTTGCATTGGAAAAAAATGTATTAAACACTCCATTACAAATTTGTTGCACTTCACCATTAACAGGGTACTTTAGAGATGGTTCTTGTAGAACAAGAGAAGATGATTACGGGACTCATACTGTTTGTGCTATTGTTACTGAAGCGTTTTTAAACTACTCAGCATCTAAGGGGAATGATTTAATAACACCTAGACTTCATTGGAATTTTGCTGGACTAAAACCTGGCGATAAATGGTGTTTGTGTATTTCTAGATGGCTAGAAGCAGAAAAAGCAGAAAAAGCAGGAAAAGCTCCGTTTGTAATTTTAGAAGCCACTCACATAAAATCGTTACAGTACACATCTTTAGCTGTTTTAGAAAAATATGCTTTTTTAAAATAATTCTTTTCATCAGGAAACCATCTAATAGTATTTAGCGTCTTGTTTTTGTAGAAAAACAATATCCACTTATCGAGAATTTATCCCAATTCAACTGAAATTGATTTTTTTACAATACATAATCAACCAAATTTGAAGTGTAAATACACATATTATGAAAAAAACTAACTTAATTTTATTACTACTCTTAATCAGTTTATCCGCTTTTTCTCAATATTCTATTTCAGGAAAAATTGTAGATGAGCAAAATGAACCTTTGCCATTTGCAAATATTCTACTATATAAAATTGAAGATACAAAAGATCCAAAAGGACAAGTTTCTGATGATGAAGGGATTTTTGTATTTGCGAAAGTAACCGAAGGTAAATATAAAATGGTGGTGTCTATGCTTGGTTTTGCTACCGAAAAAATAAAAGAATTTACTTTAGAAGCTAATAAAACGCTTACAATAACTTTAAAAGAGGAGTCTCAATCTTTAGATGAAGTTGTGGTAAAAAACAAGCGTCCAGTAATTAAACAAACGGCAGAAAAATTAATTGTTGATTTAGAGAATTCGGAAATGGTGAATACTTCTTTACAAGATGTTATGCAAAAAGTTCCTGGAGTTTTGGTTACTAACAACGGAATAAGCATTGCTGGAAATAGTGGTGTTCAAATTCTTATCAACGGAAAAACAACGGCTTATATGGATGTAGAGACATTGTTAAGAGATTTTCCAGCAGATAATATTGCACAAATAGAGGTTGTAGAACAACCAGGGGCTGAATACGATGCAGCTGGTTCAGCGGCTATTATCAATATCATTTTAAAGAAAAATGTTAGGTTAGGAACTAACGGGAGTTTAAGTTCGTGGGTTGGAGAAGATGAAGGTGTTGAGTTTGGAAGCGGTCTTTCTCTATCGAGTTATAAAAATAAACTAAACTGGCAAATAAGTGCCAGCCATTCTCAACCTACATGGAGAGAGGATTTGTTTTTAGTAAGAACTGTTGCAGATACCATTTACGACCAAACAACCATAGAGCCTTTTGATCCTGTAAATAACAGATTAAGTGCAAGTTTAGATTATTATATTAATGAAAAACATACTATTGGTTTAGGAGCAAGGTGGAATAGTAGAGATTCTGAGAGAATTGTAGATAATATTACTAATATTATTAAACCAAATGGAACAGAGGTATTGTTAACGAATAACCAATTTGATAGAGAACGAATTGCAGTTAACATTAATCCGTATTATGAGTTTAAGACAGAAAAAGATAAACTAACCGTAGACTTTAATTTTGTTGATTTTACTAATAATTCTACTAACACATTATTTGATACACCACAAAGTCAAGAAGCATTTATAGATAGAAGATACATACAAAACGGAACTTATCAAATTAAAACATATAGTGTAGATTATACAAAAACCTTTTCTGATAATTTAACTTTTAAAGCAGGTTCTCGCTTTGCAGATGTTGCTACTAATAATGATTTGGATGCTTTAATAGATGAAAACGGTTCTTTTCAGTTGATTGATGATGAAAGTAGTCGGTTTTTGGTTGACGAAACTATTTTTGCATTGTACTCTAAAATTACAGCAAAAAAAGGCAAATGGTCTTTTTCTGGAGGATTACGATATGAAGATAGCAATACCAAAGGAACCTCTCTTTTTATGAATAACGGAAAAGATTCTTCGGCAGTTGTAGAAAGACCTATTGAAAAAATATTTCCAAGTGCTTCAATTAGTAGAAAATTAACCAAAGCTCTGGGTGCAACACTTTCTTATAGTTATCGTATCCAACGTCCGTCTTACAACAGTTTAAATTCTTTTCAACAGTTTTTAGATCCTTTTTCTGCAAACCAAGGAAATCAAAATTTAAGACCATCATTTACTAATAAATATCAATTTAATTTAACTTATGAAGGCCAACCATTTTTTACAATAGCTCATAATACTACAGAAGATGCTATTTTTCAATTGGTTCGTCAAAACGATAAAACAGCACAAATTCGTCAGCAAGAAGTAAATGTAGAAGAGAATAGAAATTGGAATTTTAGATTATTTGCTCCCGTAAATTTTACTAAAGGTTTAGACGGTTTTACAGGAATAATTGTAGCGAATACAGATTTTAAATCAGAAACGTATAATTTAGATTTAAACAAATGGAATTTAATCTGGTTTATTCAAGCAAGTTACGAGTTACCTTTAGATATAGATTTTGAATTGTATGGCAATTATGGGACGGGTGCTTTAGAAGGGCCAATTGAAGTAGATTGGTTGGCAGAACTTGGTTTTTCGTTTAGCAAAAAGTTCTTAAAAGACGAACGTTTAAAAGTAAACTTAGGGTTTAATAAAATGCTAAATAGAGGTTTTGTAGGACAAATTAATATTGTTGACGAAAATAATGCTAACCGAAATAGTTTTGCAAATGTAGAAAGTAATGGATCTAGACAAAGCGTTCAATTAAGGGCTGTATATACATTTGGAGATAAGTTTGGTAAGAAAAAATCTAGAAAAGTTTCTAGAGATGAAGAAAATAGAATACAGGATACAAATTAATATCTTTGTTTATAGATGAATACGAAACTAAATAAAACAGATTATATAATTCTTGGTGTTTATTATGCAATTAGTATAATATTGAATCTCTTTGATTTTTATAATGATGATAAAAATCTGATGCAATATGTAATTGACATACCCATGTTTCAAGTTACATCTATTTTAGGAGTGGTTTCTTTTTTGTATTGGCTTATTCCTAATTTTCTTATTAAAGAAAAAAAAATGCTGCATTTTATTTTTTTGGGGTTAGTAGTAATTATTTTAATAGGTATTGTAGAAAGATTACTGTTTTTTATTTCAGGAGATATCCCGTGGAGTAAATTTCCAACTGCTTATTATTTAGTATTATATGCTGCTTTTGATGGTTCTAATTCTATTGGATTGCCTTTAGGAATTCTTTTAACAAAGAAGTTTTATGAATCTCAATCACAAATTTTAACCATTCAAAAACAACAAAAAGAAAACGAACTCAAGTTGTTACGTTCTCAAATAGATCCGCATTTTTTATTTAATAATTTAAATACGTTAGATGCTTTAATAGATAGTAATCCAGAAAAGGCAAAAGAATATATTAATAGGTTGTCTTTAATTTACAGGTATTTAATTAAAACTAAAGATGCCGAAGTTATAGAACTTACCAAAGAAGTAGAATTTGTAAGCAATTATATTTTTTTAATAAAAACCAGATTTGGTTCCGATTACGAATTTAAGATTGAAGAAAATGTTGCTTTACAAGATAAATTTATTCCTACAGGAGCTTTACAAACACTGCTAGAAAATGTAGTAAAACACAATAAATCTGATAGTAAAACTGCTATTAAAACAACAATTAAAATTAATAATGGTTGGATTAAAGTAGAAAACACAAAATCTAACTTAAAACCAAAAAACGAGTCTTTTGGAACAGGTTTAGATAATTTAAAATCGAGATATCAGTTAATTACAGATAAAGAAATAAAGATTGAAGAAAGTGAAACTCATTTTTTAGTTGCTATTCCTATTATTAATTTAACAAATTAATTCTAGTGTCATTCAGAACGAAACATAGTGGAGTGAAGAATCTCTACTATAAAGTTTTTTAAATCCTTTATTTTAATGAGTATTGATAAAAGTAAAAATTATGAAAATTTTAATTTTAGAAGACGAAATTCCCGCATATCAAAAACTAATTAAAAGTTTAGATGCCTTTTTTGATATTAAAATTTCTCACGATTGGTCTAGAAGTATAAAAGAGGGAAAACAACTATTAGAAGAAAATTCCTATGACTTTATTTTGTCGGATATTCAATTGTTAGATGGTTTATCATTTGATTTATTTGATGAAATAAACCCCAATTGTGCTATAATATTTTGTTCAGCTCATGACGATTATTTATTCAAAGCATTTAACACCAATGGAATTGCATACATATTAAAACCTTACACACCAGAAGATTTTAATAAAGCAATAACAAAATACCAATCCTTATTCAATCAAGGGCAATATAACAATTTAAATTCTGAAACATTATCTAATTTAAAATCTGCATTACAAGAAGAAAGCAGTGTTTATAAAAAACGTTTTGTAATAAAGAAAGCAAAAGGAATTCAATTATTAAATGTTGCAGATATTAGTTTGATAAAAGCTTCAGGAGATTTTTGTTTGGCTTTTGATCATAAAGGAAATCAGCATACCATTTCTCAAACTTTAGGAAACATTTTTGAGCAGATAAATCCTATTAAGTTTTTTAAAATTAATAGGAGTGAGATTGTTAATATCGATTTTATTGAAAATTTAGAATCGTATTTTAAAAACCGGTTATTAATTTCTATCAAAAATCAAAAAGAAAAAGTAATGACAAGTACTTCAACTACTGCTGAATTTAGGAAGTGGTTAGAGGCATAGAAAAACAAGTCAAGTTTGTCA
>CAYPHE010000126.1:0-7139 GCA_964410075.1 uncultured Polaribacter sp. | reverse complement strand
ATCCATAATACTCGAGCACTTGACGGACAATCGGATAAAAAAAATCCACAAGATTTTGCACTTTGGAAGAAAGCAGAAGATCAACATATTATGCGTTGGCCTTCTCCTTGGGGAGATGGTTTTCCGGGTTGGCATTTAGAATGTACTGCAATGAGTACTAAGTATCTAGGAGATAAATTTGATATTCATGGAGGTGGAATGGATTTAAAATTCCCTCATCACGAATGCGAAATTGCTCAAAATCAAGCTTCAAAAGGTTGTTCTCCAGTAAACTATTGGATGCATGCAAATATGCTCCAATTAAATGGGCAGCGCATGTCTAAGTCTACAGGAAATACAGTTAATCCACATGAATTACTTTCTGGAAAGAATCAATTTTTTAGAAAAGCATATTCACCAAGTGTAATTCGCTTTTTTACTGCGCAGTCTTCTTATAGAAGTATTCTTGATTTAACTGATGACGGTATGTTAGCAAGTGAAAAGGGACATACTAAATTAATGGAAGCAGTTAAATTATTGGATAAGTTAGAAGCTGGAAAAACATCTACTTTTAAGGTAATGGATTGGAGAGGAGATTGTTATGCTGCAATGAATGACGATTTTAACTCACCCATATTAATCTCCCATTTATTTGAAGCTGTAAAAGTTATCAACTTAATTAAAGATGGTAAAGCTTCATTAAATACAGAAGATTTAGCGCTTTTTAAAACAACTATTAAAGCTTTTGTATTTGATGTATTAGGATTAATGAATGAGATTTCAGAAGGGAATTCTGATAAAATTAATGGTGTGGTAGAATTGTTAATTCAATTAAGAAAAGAAGCAAGAGAAGACAAAAATTGGGCTTTATCAGATCAAATTAGAGACGAATTACTAGCACTCGGTATTCAATTAAAAGATGGAAGAGAAGGAACAACATATTCAATTTCTTAAATTTAGTTAGATAATTGAAAAAAATATTGACATATCCTTTAATTTTTTTAGTCCGTTTTTACCAAACGGCAATTTCTCCGTTTACACCAGCTACTTGTAGATATTCTCCAACATGTTCTCAGTATACATTGGAAGCATTACAAAAACATGGCGCTTTTTACGGCAGTTGGTTATCTATAAAAAGAATTGTAAGTTGTAATCCTTGGGGAGGTAGTGGTTACGATCCTGTTCCAGATAAAAAAGAATAAATAAATCATTTAACAAAAGATTTAAAAACTAAAAACATATTCAATCTTTTAATAAATAATATTCAATACATTAAATATGAGTTTTTTAGCAATAGAGTGGAATCCATCAATAGGAATAGATTTAGGTTTTTTTACCATTCGCTGGTATAGCTTAATGTTTATAGCTGCTTTTGTGTTAGGCTTACACTTAATGAAAAAGATTTATAAAGAAGACAATATTCCATTAGAAAAATTGGATGTTCTTTTTATGTACACCTTTATTTCTATGCTTATTGGTATGCGCTTAGGAGATGTTTTCTTTTACAGCTGGGATTATTATCAACACAATTTATTAGAAATATTTTTACCATTTAAGCATATAAATGGATCTTGGGAATTTACAGGCTTTACAGGTTTTGCTAGTCATGGAGCTGCTATAGGAATTCCGATAGCTATGTATTTTTATGCAAAGAAGCATTTAGAGAAGCCGTGGCTTTTTATTTTAGATAGATTAGGTATAATGGTTGCTTTGGCAGGTTTCTTTATCCGTTTAGGTAATTTTTTCAATTCAGAGATTTACGGTAAACCTACAGGGAGTGATTTTGGAGTGATATTTAAAGCCAATGGAGATACTTTTGCAAGCCATCCAACGCAATTGTATGAATCATTTAGTTATTTAATCTTGTTTTTCGTTCTATGGAATTTGTATTGGAAAACCAATAAGAAAAATGAAACAGGCTTCTTGTTTGGCTTATTTATGATAGTATTATGGAGTTTACGATTTGTAATAGAATTTGTAAAAAAACCACAAGTACAAGAAAGAGGCGAAGAGTGGTTTTTTAGCCCTTTAAATACAGGTCAAGTTTTAAGTATTCCTTTAATTGGTATTGGTATCTGGTTGATATTTAGAAAGAAAGAATAGTTTTTTGTTTTCTTCTTTCAATATTTTTTTTATTTTTAAAGATGATCCCTCAATTTAAAAAAAACTATTATGTGTAGAATTCATTACTACATTATTTTTTTTAGTCTATTTTTTATTTTAAAAAGTAGTGGTCAAAGTTTAACATCTTCTGGACCAAATTCTTATGAAATAGCATCATCAACTTTTGTTGATGCTACAACAGCAACATCACACGAATCTAATCCAACAGGAATGGAGTTTGGAGATAGTGGAATGAAATTTTATACAGTTGGTAGCTCTGGAGATTTTGTAATTCAGCATAATTTATCTGCTGCTTACGATTTATCTACAATTACTGGTATAGATGAATTTATTTCGATTACTTCAGAAGAAAGCCAACCTCATGATGTCACCTTTAACAATACAGGTTCTAAAATGTATATAACAGGAGATAATGGTAACGATATAACAGAGTTTGACTTATCTACAAACTGGGATGTTTCTACAGCAACTGTTAATGATATCTTTGATTTTGAAGCTGAAGTTTTTGCTTTTGATGGTACTTCAGCAAACAGGCCTCAAGGTATTGTTTTTAATGATGATGGCACAAAATTATATGTTTTAGATAGAGCAAGGGATAGAGTCTATGAATTTGATTTGACTACAGCTTATGATGTTTCTACAGCAACTACAGGAGGTGTAATAAACGAATTAAATGTAAATTCTTTTGAAAGTAATCCTAGAGGGCTTGCCTTTAATAATGATGGAAGTGAGTTATACATAACAGGAGCAAATGGAGATGAAGTTAACGTATTCACATTTACATCTGGTAATGAATACGATTTATCTGCCGCTTCTCATTCTACTTTTCATTCAGTATTTTCAGAAGAAACAGCTCCTCAAGATATAGTTTTTAATAGTGATGGATCAAAGTTTTTTATTATAGGTAGTAATAGTGATGAAGTTCATGAATATGATTTAACCATGAATTTTGATTTTCCTTCAGGTTTTACATTAGTAACCGATTATAAGGTATTGTCTTTTGATAGAACACCACAAGATGTTCTATTTAATAACGATGGTACAAAAATGTATGTTGTTGGAGATAGTTTTAACAAAGTAGCTCAATATTCATTAGCAACAACTTATGATGTAAGTTCTTCTACTTTTGAAGATTCTTATAATGTAAATTCAGAAGAATCTAATCCAAGAGGAATGACATTTAATAATGATGGTTCAAAGTTTTATATTATAGGAACTTCTGGAGATGAAGTTAACGAATACTCTTTATCTACAAATTACGATTTAACTTCTACAGTTACCCATTTAGGAGCCTTTAGTGTAGCTTCAGATGATAACAACCCTACAAGTATTACCTTTAATAATGATGGTACTGTATTGTTTGTTTTAGGAAATGATACTGTAACTACTTCAAATAATGATGTGATTGTATATAATTTATCACCAGGTTACGATTTAACAGATATTGCTCTTGGACCAGCAGGGAGATTTTCATTAACATCTGAAGAAAATGCTGCATTTGGTATGGATTTTAGTGCTGATGGAAATTTGCTATTTATTGCTGCTAACCAAGGAAATGAAGTTTTAAAGTATTCATTAACGGCACCTTATGATGTGTTAAGTGTTATGCCAACGTTAGAAGAACGCTTTTCTGTGAATACCCAAGATGCTACACCAACAGGTATAGCATTTAATCCTTCGGGTTCTAAATTTTTTGTTTCTGGAAATACAGGAGACGATATTAATGAGTATTTTACAAAAGGAACTTATAGTGAAGAAACAGCTAGTAATAACGGAACAATTCTAGATCCAACCTCATTAGTTTTTACGTTAACAGGAGACACTTTTGCAGATCTAGACGCAGATAATTTATTAGACACACCAAGTGAATTTACGATTACAAATTTACCAGAAGGATTAACTCCGGTCTTAACCTTGTCTTCTGGAGACACGGTAGCAACTTTAACCTTTTCAACAGTTGCTTCGTCTCATTTAGATGCAAATGATGTTGATAATTTATTATTTTCTTTTACAGATGCAGCTTTTACAAGTAGTACAACGTCAGATTTAGGTGCAGAAGATTTACCATTAATGAGTGTAGATTTTATAGATTGTCCATCAGATATTGTATACAACGGTTCTTGGTCTGGAGGTAGTGGAGTAGGGGGAGCGCCTAATACATCAGATACTACAAAAGGAATTCGTATTGAAGCAGATGTTACACTAGCCACAAATGTCGATTGTTTTTGCGTTCATGTAGAATCAGGTAATACGCTTTCGGTAGCAACCGGTTTAGAGCTAAATGTTTCTGATGCTGTTGAATTAGTTGGAGATTTACGTTTATTAGGGACATCACAATTAAAACAAACACATTCTGGAGTTAAAAATGTTCCTGGTACAGGAAATTTATATAAAGATGTAAAAGGAACTTTAACTAACGTTTACCAAATAGGTTTTTGGTCATCTCCAGTAACTACAAATGGTAGTACTTACACAATTAGTGGAGTTTTAAAGGATGGTACAACAGCTTTAACAGCATCTAATACTCCACCAGATATTTTATTTGTAGACGGAGTTGATGGTAATACTTCTCCTGTAACACTTAGTAGAAGATGGTTGTATAGCTTTATAAATGCATCAACATGGGATACGCAGGTTAGCGAAACCTCAGACACGTTTAATCCTGCAGAAGGTTTTAATAAAAAATCTACTGGTGAGGTTACAGGTCAAAACTATACATTTGTTGGTCAACCAAATGGTGGAGATTATACGAGTACGATAGGCCCTTTTGGAAGTGGAAGATGGAGTTTGTTAGGGAATCCTTATCCTTCTCCAATAGATGCAGATACTTTTTTAGCAGACAATTCAACAGCTATAGAAGGAACATTGTATTTTTATGAGGCTGGAGATGATGGTTCTCATAATTCAAGTAGTTATAATGGAGGTTACGCAACAAGAATATCTGGAATGGGAAATCCTGCCACAGATTTAGGTGGAATTGGAACTAAAGTACCAGATGATAATATTGGTATTGGACAAGGTTTTTTTGTAGAAGCTTCTGCTACGGGTGGAACAGTTACCTTTAATAATAATCAACGTGTTTTTGATGTTTCTGGAGCTTCAACAGAATTTTTTAGTAAAACTGTAGCAAAAAAGAAAAGTGGTTTTCCTATTCTAAGATTAGGTTTCGAATTTTTACTAAATGATAAAGTTTTTCACAGACCTGTTGCTATTGGTTTTAGGGGAGCTACTGAGAATTACGAATGGGGTTTTGAAGCAGAAATGTGGGATTTAAATCCAACAGATTTAGCCTTACAAGTGCTAAATAAAGAAGAACCCTTTTCAATTATTGGAATTCAAAGTTTTCATAATGATTTAAGAATACCAATTACTATTCAAGCTGATGAAGATAGAATGATATCATTAATGGTTGATGAATTAAAAAATATAGAGTCTACTGTATTTATTTATGATAGCCTTATAGGTATGTATTATAACATAACTGAAGACAAAGTTGCGATAAGTTTAAAACAAGGAACTTATAAAGATCGATTTTTTATTACTTTTTCAGAGAATAATACTCTAGGTATAAATGAAGACGATTTTGATAATGTTTCTATAACTTCAAATCAAAATCATATTGAAATTCAATCAAAAACAGCAAAAATAAAGAACGTTATTATCTATAATACCTTAGGGCAAGAAATTTCTAATTTTACAAATAGCACTAACGAAATTTCAATAGAAAAAGATAATTATAGAAAGGGACTTTATTTAATTACAATCTTGACTGAAAAAGGAACATTTACCAAAAAAATTATGATAAACTAGGTTTTTTCTTTTCTATAAAATTGTAGTTTTGCAACCATGGAAAAATTAAAACAGCGTTGGGGTATAGAAAGTAATTGGTCTGTAGTTGCAATATTAATTGTTTTTGCAATAAATGGTTCTTTTGCAGCTTGGGTAGCAAAACCAATTACAGCTTTTTTAGGTTTATCACCAGAAACTGTTTCACCTTGGGTATATTACCCGCTTAGAATTTTATTAATATTTCCTATTTACCAAGCAACATTACCTTTAGTAGGCTGGCTTTTTGGACAATTTCAATTCTTTTGGGCTTTCGAGAAAAAGTTTTTGTCAAGATTAGGGTTAGGCTTTCTTTTTAAAGAAAAAATTAAGTAGCAAATGTAACTTCTGTAGACTTTGCTTTAATCAAATGCGTGTAAATCCACATTAATGTAAATGTTGGTATTACATCTGAAAAAGGGAACAATTCTTCTACAAAACTGATAAAACTGGCAAATTTTCCTTCTTTACTTTTATACATTTTTTGCATTAAATATGCTGAAATTGGTGCCCAGATTAAATCTATAAAAGGAATAAAACCAACAGCATCAAATAAAATACTTAATATTAATTTTTTATATTTTGTATTCATTAATTTTGTTTTTATATCTAGATAGCAAATAGCTTGCCATATAATATAACGTTTTTTGTCACAAAAATTATATACTACAGTTGAACTTTTTAGAATTTTTAAAATATATTCCTAAACTAAAAGACAAAGAATTACCTGGTTTGGAAGCTCAGTTTAAATTGGCTCCAAAAATTAGGAAACAATTTACACCAAAAGACTTAAAAAATAGTAACCCCAAAAAAGCAGCAGTTTTGGTGTTACTATTTCCTAATAAAGATAATGAAACTAACTTACTGTTAACCAAAAGAGCTACTTATAACGGCAATCATTCTGCACAAATAAGTTTTCCTGGAGGTAAAGTAGAAGAAAATGATACCTCAATTATAGACACTGCTTTACGTGAAGCAAATGAAGAGATTGGAATTGATATAGAAAATGTAAAAATTATTAGAAAAGCTACAGAGAACTATATACCACCAAGTAATTTTTTAGTGACTCCAGTTTTAGGTTATGTAGAAAAAACACCTCAATTTGTAACCAATTACGAAGTTGATGAAATTATCTCAGTTTCTTTAAACGATTTATTTAATGATGATAAGCAGGTTTTAAAAGAAATGACAACTTCTTATATGAAAAATAT
>CAYPHE010000125.1:2950-7149 GCA_964410075.1 uncultured Polaribacter sp. | reverse complement strand
GATGTAACTGGAATTAGAGTGTACGATAAACATGATGAAGAAATTCCAAATTTAGGTTTGGTGCCCATGTTAGATGCAGAAACCAATTCAGTTCAATACGTTAATACATCATCAAAAAAAGTAAGAAATAGTTATAAAGCCAATGCTCTACAATTAGTAGACTATTACACAAATACATTTAAAAGAAGTGGAGCAGGAAGCATTAATACTAGAGTTGATGAAAGTTATGTGAAAAAAATGTTAGGATATTTTAAACATAGAGGACGTTAAAAGCTCATCTCACAGCTCATCCTAGCCTTCCCCAAAGGGAAGGAACTAGCAGGTTTGTGAAAAAAAAGATTATTAAACAATTGAAGAATAGAAATATATTAAATTTTATTTGCTTTTCACCAAAGATGAAAAATTCAGAGAATATTTTACGTATCGCTTTTTCCCCCTTCGTGGAAATTAAAAGGGGCTTCCTCTTTATTTTCTTTTTTTCTCTTTTCTGTTTTACTAGTTTTTCGCAGTCTTTAGTTAAGGTAGAAATAGATACTACAAATATTAGAATTGGCGAGCAATTTCAATATAAATTGTCTGTAGAAGAAACTGAAAACGTAATTCTTCCGCATTTAGAATTAAACGGATTAGAAATTATAGATTCTACTCAAATAGATACCGTTAAAAATTCACTGATTAGAAAATATATTTTAACAGGTTTTGATAGTGGCGCATTTTATATTCCTCAACAACAAGTTTTTGTAAAGAATCAGGCATATTTAACAGATTCTTTATTAGTAAATGTAGCTACAGTAGCTGTAGATACAACTAAAGTTAAAAAGTTTCCAATAAAGGCAATTAAAGCAGAGCCTTATACTTTTGATGACTTTAAAATGTACATTATTATTGCTTTAATAGCATTGGCAATTATTGCATTTTGGATCTATTGGTTTGTAATTAGAAAGAAAAAAATAACCGAAGAAGAGCCAACATACAGAACCTTGCCTCCGCAAGAAGAAGCAATAATTAGGTTACAAGAATTGGATGAAAAATTATTGTGGCAAAACAATAATGTTAAAGAATATTATAGCGAGCTAACGGAAATTGTTCGTAATTATATAGAAAGAGAATTAAAAATTCCGGCATTAGAAAATACTACGGACGAAATTTTATCTTACGTTAAAGATTTTAATAAGTCAGCAGTTATTGATGTTCCAAAAGAAATCGTTCAAAAATTAAAAGAATTGTTACAGGAAGCTGACTTGGTAAAATTTGCAAAATCGAAACCATTAGCTCCAGAAATTGAGGAAGATAGAGTAGATGCCGAAGAAATAATTAATAATTTAAAAGTTAAACCAGTAATAGAAGAAACAACAGATGAAGATGGACTGGAGTAATTTTGAGTTTCAAAATCCTGAATTTTTATGGTTGCTAATACTAATTCCTTTATTAGCGGTTTGGTATTTCTTTACCAGAAAAAAAGACACAGCTTTATTAACCATTCCGTCAGTTAAAGGTTTTAAAGCCAGTTCTGTTATTTCAAAATTAAAACCCGTATTGTACGCATTACGTTTGCTAGCATTAGCAGCAATAATAGTTGCATTGGCAAGACCAAGAAATGTTTCGGTAAGCAAACGAACCAAATCTAACAGAGGAATAGACATTATAATGGCAATAGATGTTTCTGCAAGCATGCTAGCTAAAGATTTAAAGCCAAATAGACTAGAAGCCTTAAAGAATGTTGCGATTGATTTTGTAGACAGACGCCCCAATGACAGAATTGGAATTGTAGTTTACGCAGGAGAAAGTTTTACCCAAACACCAATTACTAGTGATAAAAGTATTGTAAAAAGAACTATAGATGGAATTCAATGGGGGCAGTTAGAAGACGGAACAGCTATTGGAATGGGGCTAGGTTCTGGTGTAAACCGATTAAAAGAGAGCAAAGCAAAAAGTAAAGTAATTATTCTGTTAACAGATGGTGTAAATAATTCTGGAAATTTAGACCCCAAAACAGCAACGGAATTGGCAAAAGAGCTAAATATTAAAGTATACACTATTGGAATTGGAACGAATGGAATGGCGGAATCTCCTTATTCTAGAGATCCAAGAACTGGACGTTTTTTATACAGAAATATGAAAGTTGAAATAGACGAAGCATTATTAAAAGATATTGCTAATCAAACCGAAGGAAAATATTTTAGAGCAACAAACAATACTTCGTTAAAAGAAATTTATGACGAAATAGACAAGTTAGAAAAAACAAAAATAGAAGAATTTAAGTATTACAATTATCAAGAAAAATTTAGAATTTTCGTGTTTATGGCAATTGGGTTTTTATTACTCGAATTCATATTAAGAAACACAATTTTTAAAAGTTTTATATAACAATATTAAAAATTGAATAATTAAAAGATTAGAAGATAGCCCTTTAATTTTTTAATCTTTAAATCGTTTAATAACAAAATGTACAAATTAGAAGAACCAGCATATTTTATCTTACTTTCTATTATTCCTGGAATAATAGTACTGTTTTTATTGGTTTTTTGGTGGAAAAAAAGAGCACAAAAGAAATTTGCGAATTCAGCATTACTAGAAAAATTAGCGCCAAATTCATCAGTATTTAAATCGTCTTTAAAATTGACGATGTTGGTATTGTGTATGTTGTTTTTGGTTATTTCTTTGGTGAATCCTAAAATGGGTACCAAACTAAAAACCGTAAAAAGAGAAGGAGTAGATATTGTTTTTGCCTTAGATGTTTCTAAAAGTATGTTGGCAGAAGATATTGCACCAAATCGTTTAGAAAAATCTAAGCAGATTATTGCTAAAGTTATTGATAAACTAGGTTCAGATAGAGTTGGAGTTATTATTTATGCTGGAAATGCATATCCATTACTTCCTATAACAACAGATCATGCAGCAGCAAATATGTTTTTGCAAAGTGCAAATCCAGATATGGTATCTAGCCAAGGAACAGCAATTAACGAAGCGTTAAACTTGGCAAAAACCTATTATAATAACGATGAGCAAACCAATCGTTTTTTGGTAATTATTTCCGATGGAGAAGATCATCAAGAAGAAACAAAACAAGTTGCACAAAATTTAGCTAACGAGGGAGTAAAAGTGTATACCATTGGTGTGGGCACAGAAAAAGGAGGTCCAATACCAATTCGAGTAAACAACAGCTTGGTTGGGTATAAAAAAGATAATAAGGGAGAAACCGTAATTACACAAAGGCAACCAGATATTTTAAGAGAAATAGCCGCTATTGGTAGTGGTAATTATATAGATGGAAATAGAACGGAAGAACCTGTAAATGAAATTGGAGATATTATTGCAAATGCAGAAAAAAGCGAGTTTGAAACCAAACAGTTTTCAGATTATAAAGACCAGTTTCAATGGTTTTTGGCATTAGGTTTGCTATTTCTTTTTGCAGATGTTTTCCTTTTTGAAAAGAAAACAAAATGGTTGACTAAAGCAGATTTGTTTAACGAACAAAAAAAGAAATAGATGAATTTTTTAAGTGTGTCATTCCGAACGAGGAACGAGGAGTAATCTTTAAGTTACAAGATTTCTCTTTGCTCATTCTTTGCTCTATCGAAATGACAAGAAGTTAAAATACACTATTTATATAAAAGGATTAATAAGAAAATAGAAATGAAGTTTTTTAAAAATATAACGCTAATAACACTGTTAATTTGTTATTCAGCTGTTTTTGCACAAAAAGATTCTATTGCAGGACAAAGACAAGCTAGACAAATGTTGCGTTCTGGAAACGAGTTGTATAAAAAACAACAATTTACAGATGCTTCGGTGGCTTATCAAAAGGCATTGGCAAGTAATGGTAGTTATGATAAAGCAGCTTATAATTTAGGAAATGCATTATATCAAAGTAAAAATTTTAAAGAAGCTATTCCTCAATACGAATTAACTGCAAAAACTGCTGTAGATAAAAATACCAAGGCAGAGGCATTTCATAATTTAGGTAATGCCATGATGGAATCTAAAAATTACCAAGGAGCAGTAGATGCGTATAAAAATGCATTAAGAAATAATCCTAATGATGATGAAACACGATACAATTTAGCTGTCGCACAAAAAATGTTAGAGAAAGAAAAGAACGACAATAAAAATAATAACGACAAAGACAATAAAGATAACAAGGACAATAAGGATAAAAAAGACCAAAATAAGAAAGATCAAGACAAAGAAGGCGACAA
>CAYPHE010000125.1:0-2850 GCA_964410075.1 uncultured Polaribacter sp. | reverse complement strand
GACAATAAAAAAGATCAGGATAAAAAAGGAGACGATAAAGACAATAAGGATAAAAAAGATCAGAAAGATCAAAATAAAGATCCTAAAAAAGATGGTGATAAAGAACAACAAAAACCAAAACCTCAAAAAGGTAAAATGAGTCCTGAACAAGTAAAACAGTTGTTAGAGAGCCTAAATAACGAAGAGAAAAAGACTCAGAAAAAAATGAATGCTAAAAAAGAAAAAGGTAAAAAAATAAAACAAGAAAAAGACTGGTAATATGCCCATCCTAACCTTCTGAAAAGGAAGGAATTAATTTCAAAAAAAATTAAAATTAATTCGGATACTATTTTATGACAAAGAAAATTAATCATATCAATTTTTATTTTACAGAATGTTTACCTCTCAAAAGGGAGATTAAAAAAGGACTTTTTATACTCCTTTTTCTGTTTTCTCTAGTAGCTTTTGGTCAAGAAGCTTCTTTAACAGCAAAAGTGAGTAAAAATAAACTGGGTGTTAACCAGCGCTTACGCGTTCAGTTTACCATAAACCAGCAAGGTGCAGATGGTTTTACGCCACCAAGTTTTGCTAATTTTAAAGTTGTAGGTGGTCCAAGCCAATCTGTAAGTCAATCTTGGATAAATGGTAAAGCTAGTTTCTCACAATCGTACAGTTATATCATTCAACCTAAACAAAAAGGAGAATTTACAATTACACCAGCTTCAATTAAGTATAGAGGTAAAGTATTAAAATCTCAACCTGTAAAAATTATTGTGGTTGATGCGGTAGAATTGCCCAAAGACCCAAACGATCCTAATTATATTGCTCAGCAAAATATTCATTTAGTTGCAGAAATTTCAAAATCTAGACCTTATGTTGGAGAAGGGGTTTATGTAGAGTTTCGCTTGTATTTTAGTGATAACATTAGTATTTATGATAATGCAGTTACGCAAGCTCCAAAATATAGCGGGTTTTGGAGTCAAGAAATAGAACAAAAACAAATTAGAGCTCAAAGAGGAAAATATAATGGCGAAGATTACAACTATGCCATTATGCGAAAAGCCTTGTTAATTCCTACAAAAACAGGTAATTTAGAAATAGATCCAATGGAAATGGACATTATTATTGGTGTTCCAACAGGTAGGGCCGATTTTTTTGGAAATGTAATTACCAGAAACGTTCGCAAAACATTTACATCTTCAAAAAAAATAGTTAACCCTAAAGATTTGCCTTTAGAAAACAAACCAGCTGATTTTACTGGAGCTGTTGGTGAATTTGATTTTTCGGTTTCATTGAGTAAAGACGCTTTAAAAGCCAACGAAAGCTCTCAAATTAAGGTTCAAGTTTCTGGAAAAGGAAATTTAAATTTATTTGAACTTCCAGAAGTAACTACACCAGATGAATTAGAACAATATCAACCAGAACGTAAAGAACGTATTAAAACTACAACAACTGGGATTTCTGGATCTATAACAGAAAGTTATACTGTAGTTCCTCAATACAAAGGGAAATATAAGATTCCATCAACATCGTTTTCTTATTTTAATCCAAAAGAAAAAAAGTATACAACCATTACAACAGAAGATTTGTTTGTAAATGTTTTAGAAGGAAAAGAATTGGTTTCTACAACGGTTAATACCAATCCAACGCTAAAACAAGATGTGGTAGTAACAGGAGAGAATTTTAGATATATTCAAACGAAAACAACTTTTGAAGCGAAAGAAAAATCAGATTTTTTCAAGTCGAATTTATATTACATACTATTGTTGTTGCCTTTAATTGCTATTCCCGTAGGAATTGCAGTGGCTAAAAGAAATGAAGCTAGAAGTAATGATGTTCTTGGAAATAAACTGAGAAAAGCAGAAAAATTAGCTAAGAAATATTTGTCTGCAGCTAAAAAGCAATTGGGTAATAAAGAAGCCTTTTACGAAGCTTTAGAAAGAGCTTTACATAATTATTTAAAAGCAAAATTAGGTATAGAAACCGCAGAAATAAGTAAAGAGCGTATTGCTGAAATTTTACAAGAACGTAATGTAGAAGAAACAATTATTAAGCAATTTATAGAAGTGCTACAAAGTTCAGACTTTGCTAGGTATACACCAGTAACCGATACCGAAATGGAAGCGGAATACACCAAGGCTAAAGAAGTAATTGTTCAATTAGATAAACAACTGTAATTATGAGGAAAAGTATCTTTTTTTTATTGCTTGTTATTACATCAACATTAGCTGCACAAAATGTTGATAGTTTGTTTGTTAAAGCAAATGAGTTATACAAAACGGCACAGTTTACAGAAGCTATTGAAACATATAAACAGATTGAAAATAAGAACCAGGTTTCATCAGATTTATATTACAATTTAGGTAACTCCTATTACAAGTTAAATAAAGTTGGTCCTGCAATTTTTTATTATGAAAAGGCGTTGCAGTTAAACCCAGATAACGAAGATGTAAAAAACAATTTGGTTTTTGCAAAACGTTTGGCATTAGACAATATAGAGCCTTTGCCAAAAACAGTATTTCAGAAATTGAATACAAATTATTTACAAGCTTTAACCTATAATCAATGGGCTGTTGTTGTAGTTGTTTTTTCTTTTTTAGCAGGAGTTTTGTTTCTATTCTATTACTTTTCTTATTCATCTTTAAGAAAACGCCTATTTTTTATAACTAGCATGATTTCTTTTTTGTTTTTATTGATGAGCTTGGTGGTTACCTATAATCAATTTAGTTTTGATAAAAACACGAAAGAAGCTATTGTTTTTGCTGAAGAAAGCGAAGTAAGAAATGCACCAACTTTTAATTCTGAAGAGGTTTTTGTTTTACACGAAGGCACTAAAGTTTTTGTTTTAGATGCTGTTGATGATTGGAAAAA
>CAYPHE010000124.1:0-7270 GCA_964410075.1 uncultured Polaribacter sp. | reverse complement strand
AAGAACCTGAAATGTATCGCGATAAAGATGTGATTATTGCAGGTGGTGGAGATTCAGCTTTAGATTGGAGTATCTTTTTAGCTGATGTTGCAAAAAGTGTAACTCTAGTGCATAGAAGAAACGAATTTAGAGGTCATTTAGATTCAGTAGAAAGAGTAGGAGAACTTAAAAAATTAGGTAAAATTAATTTAATTACTCCAGCAGAAATTACAAAAATTATAGGAGATGGTAAGGTTGAAGCCTTAGAAATTACCAAAAAAGGCGAAGAACCTTTTGTTTTAGAAACAGATCATTTTATACCATTATTTGGTTTATCTCCAAAATTAGGACCAATTGCAAATTGGGGCTTAGAAATAGAAAAAAATGCTATAAAAGTAAATAATGCTTTAGATTACCAAACCAATATACCGGGTATTTTTGCAATTGGAGATGGGAACTATTATCCTGGGAAATTAAAGTTAATTTTGTGTGGTTTCCATGAAGCTACAATTATGTGTCAAGCAGCCTATAAAATTATTAATCCAAATAAAAAGTATGTGTTAAAATATACAACTGTATCTGGTATTGATGGTTTTGACGGAACTAGAAAAGAAGCACCAAAAGCAGTAGTAAAAGCAATATAATAAAATGCTTTTAGTAGTTAGCTCTTAGCTTTTAGTAAATTTGCTAAACACTTAGAACTAAAGACTAAAGACAAAAGACTAAAGACTAACAATTAATGCAAGACGTAAATTTAAAAATTACGGATAGAAACGGAGTAACACACGATGTTGTTGCACCTACAGACATGGCAATGAACTTAATGGAGGTAGTTCGTTCTTACGAATTAGCAGAAGAAGGTACAATTGGTGTTTGTGGTGGAATGGCAATGTGTGCATCATGTCAGTGTTATGTGAAATCAGCACACGATTTACCAGAAATGACCGATGATGAAGACGCAATGCTTGCAGAAGCATTTCATGTAGAAGATAATAGTAGACTAGGTTGTCAAATTCAAATTACACCAGATATTGATGGTTTAGAGGTCGAATTAGCTCCAGAATCATAGAAAATTATACTTTTTATACCATTCTGGGCTTCTTTAAAGATCTCATAATGTACATTTGCTAAATAGTAGCAAACAAAAAAAATAAAAGTGAAACGAACTGAACAAATCATATCGTTTAAAAATTATAAAATGTGTTTACATGATGCGGTAGAGTCTTTTACGCGTCAATTGGTAAATGGTTTGTTTGATGCAGATTACTTTGCTGAAAAAGGAGAGAACACTAAAGAAAAGTTTATAAAAATTCTAGAAAGGTTATCTGTTGAAAATACAGTTTCAATTTGGAAACAATTTCAAGAATCATTTGTAGAAATAAGAACAAAACTAGATTTAGATGCAGAGGCTGCTTTAAATAGTGATCCTGCAGCTAGAAGTTTAGAAGAAGTTTATTTGGCTTATCCAGGCTTTTATGCAATTGCAGTTCATAGATTAAGTAATAAGTTATTTCAATTAGAAATTCCTGTTTTACCAAGAATGATGAGTGAATTTGCGCATAGCAAAACAGGAACAGACATTCATCCTGGAGCAACTATAGGGAATTCTTTTTTTATAGATCATGCAACCGGAATTGTTATTGGAGAATCTGCAATTATAAAAGATCACGTAAAAATCTTTCAAGGAGTAACTTTAGGAGGTATTTCTGTAAAGAAAAGCTTAGCCTCAACAAAAAGACATCCAACAATAGAAAGTAATGTTACTATTTATGCAAACGCTACAATCTTAGGAGGAGATGTTGTTGTAGGAGCAAATTCTGTGGTTGGTGCAAACGTTTGCATTACAGAATCTATTCCAGAAAACTCTGTAGTAACTGTTCATTCAGAAAATAAAATATTTCAAAAAAGAAGCTAGATGAAAACTAAAAGTATTATCGACTTTGTAGGAAACACACCTTTGGTGGAAGCTCAACATATCTTTAAAAAAGAAGGAGTAACCTTATTATTAAAACTAGAAGGTAATAATCCTGGAGGAAGTGTTAAAGATAGAGCAGCTTACTACATGATTTCTGAAGCTATCAAAAAGAAAAATATTAAAAAAGGAGACACTTTAGTAGAAGCAACTAGTGGAAACACAGGTATAGCTCTAGCTTTAATGGCAAAAGTTTTAGGCGTAAATATGGTAATTACCATGCCAGAAAACTCAACTATAGAAAGAGTAAAAACCATGAGAGCTTATGGTGCTAAAGTAATTTTAACTCCTGCTGACAAAGGTATGGAAGGTGCTATAGACCTTGCCTTAAAATTAAAATATAAAAAAGGATATTTTCGTTTAAATCAGTTTGATAATTTTGATAATCCTAAAGCACATTATAATACTACAGGTCCTGAGATTTGGAGAGATACAGAGGGGCAAGTAACACATTTTGTTTCTGCAATGGGAACCACTGGTACTATTACTGGTGTGTCAGACTTTTTGAAAGGTAAAAATCAGAATGTTAAAATAATTGGAGCTCAACCTAAAGATGGAGCTAAAATTCCAGGTATAAGAAAATGGCCAGAAGAATATTTACCGGCAATTTTTAAAGCAAATAAAATTGATGAAATTTTAGAGGTTAGTGAAGAAGAGGCTAGAGCAATGACCATTCGTTTGGCTCAAGAAGAGGGAATATTCTCTGGAATGAGTAGTGGAGGTTCTGTAGCAACTGCTCTTAAAGTTGCTAACTCTATAGATAAAGGTGTTGTTGTAGCTATTATTTGCGATAGAGGAGACCGTTATTTATCATCAGATATTTTTGAGTAACAGAAGAAAGAAAGAAAAAAGTTCGTTACTTTGTAGCGAATACTAGTTCATAAATTTATTGATAAGTTATCACGAAAGGTTGAGGGATTAGACCTGCTGAAGCCTTAGCAACCCCATTTCTTTTAAGAAATAGAAGGTGCTACATTCTACGAATGATTTACGGAAAAGTGTTGTAATTGTCATTTCGAGCACAATCGAAAAATCTCAATTTCCACTTCATAATTTATTCGAAAGATAACAGCGAAAACAACCTACTTTTCCTGATGACATATCTTAAATAATAAAATATGTCAAATATTTACAAAGCTTTACAAGAAAGAATTTTAGTCTTAGATGGTGCAATGGGTACCATGCTACAAGCCTATAAATTTACAGAAGAAGATTTTAGGGGAGAACGCTTTAAAGACTATCCAACTCCGTTACAAGGTAATAACGATTTACTATCTATAACCCAACCAGAAGCTATAAAAACCATTCATGGTAAGTATTTTGAAGCAGGTGCAGATATTATAGAAACCAATACATTTTCTGGAACAACCATTGCAATGGCAGATTATCAGATGGAAGATTTGGTGTACGAACTAAACTATCAGTCTGCAAAAATAGCTAAAGAAGTTGCGGATGAATTTACGGCTAAAGAACCACACAAACCTCGTTTTGTAGCGGGTTCTATAGGTCCTACAAATAGAACAGCAAGTATGTCTCCAGATGTTAACGATCCTGGTTATAGGGCCGTTACTTTTGACGAGTTAAGAATTGCCTATAAACAACAAGTAGAAGCGTTATTAGATGGTGGAGCAGATTTATTATTGGTAGAAACGGTTTTTGATACCCTAAATGCAAAAGCAGCATTGTTTGCCATTGAAGAGGTAAAAGATGAACGCAATATTCAAGTTCCTGTAATGTTAAGTGGAACCATTACGGATGCTTCAGGAAGAACGTTGTCTGGACAAACAGCAGAAGCTTTTTTAATTTCAGTATCTCATATTCCGTTATTATCTGTAGGTTTTAATTGTGCTTTAGGAGCCAATTTATTACAACCACATTTAGAAGCTATAGCTAATAAAACAGAATTTGCAATCTCTGCGCATCCTAATGCAGGTTTACCAAATGCTTTTGGAGAGTATGATGAAACTCCAGAAGAAATGGGTGAACAAATTGAAGAGTATTTAAAAAAGAATTTAATAAATATTATTGGCGGGTGTTGTGGAACCAGTCCAGATCATATAAAAGTGATAGCAAATATTGCAGCTAAGTATAAACCAAGGTTAGTTGGTAGTTTTTAGTTTTTGGTTGTTAGTATCAACCATCAATCATCAACTATCAACCTGAAACTAGAAAAATGAATTACATAGATTTAGATGTTTGGAAATATTCGAGAGAATTAGTGAAGTTGGTTTATTTGCTAACAAAATCTTATCCTAAGGAAGAGTTATATGGATTAACTAACCAGATAAGAAGAAGTGTAGTTTCTGTTCCTTCAAATATTGCAGAAGGAATTGGTAGGCAATCAAACAAAGAAACAATTCATTTTTTATATATAGCCAAGGGATCTTTACAAGAAGTAGAAACACAATTGTATCTATCCTTTGATTTAAAATATATTTCAGAAGAAGAATTAAAAAGTATTTTGGAAAAAGTGATTTCAAGTAAAAAACTATTAAATGGTTTTATCAATTATTATAAAAAGTTATAGATATGAGTAAAACCAACAACCAACAACCAACAACTAACAACCAAGAAAGGCGTTATATGAAATTGTCTGGTTTAGAGCCTTTGGTTTTAAATGAAAACAGCAACTTTATAAACGTTGGAGAGCGAACAAACGTAGCAGGATCTAAAAGGTTTTTACGTTTAATTAAAGAAGAAAAATTTGATGAAGCTCTAGATATTGCAAGACATCAGGTAGATGGAGGTGCGCAAATCATCGACATTAATATGGATGATGGTTTGATTGATGGAAAAGAATCAATGGTTCGTTTTTTAAACTTAATTGCTGCAGAACCTGATATTTGCAGAGTTCCCATAATGATAGATTCTTCTAAGTGGGAAATTATTGAAGCAGGGCTACAAGTTGTTCAAGGAAAATGCATTGTAAATTCAATTTCGTTAAAAGAAGGAGAAGAAAAGTTTATTTGGGAAGCCAAACAAATAAAACGTTATGGAGCTGCGGTAATTGTAATGGCTTTTGACGAGGTTGGACAAGCAGATAATTACGAACGAAGAATTGAAATTGCAAAACGATCTTACGATGTTTTGGTAAATAAAGTAGGTTTTGCCTCAGAAGATATTATTTTCGATTTAAATATTTTTCCTGTAGCAACAGGAATGGACGAGCATAGAAAAAATGCTATCGATTTTATAGAAGCTACAAAATGGGTTAGAGAAAATTTACCCAATGTTTCTGTAAGTGGTGGTGTAAGTAACGTTTCGTTTTCATTTAGAGGAAATAATATTGTTCGTGAAGCAATGCACTCTGTTTTCTTGTATTATGCCATTCAAAATGGAATGAATATGGGAATTGTAAACCCTACAATGTTAGAGGTGTATGACGATATTCCTAAAGATTTATTAGAACATGTAGAAGATGTAATTCTAGATAGAAGAGAAGATGCTACAGAACGTTTACTTGATTTTGCAGAAACTGTAAAAGGTACAAAAGCAGAAAAAAAAGCAGATTTATCTTGGAGAGAAAATCCTTTACAAGATAGAATTACGCACGCTTTAGTAAAAGGTATTGATGCTTTTATTATAGAAGATGTAGAACAAGCAAGACAAGAAGCTGCAAAACCAATTGAGGTCATAGAAGGGCATTTAATGATTGGAATGAATGTGGTGGGAGATTTGTTCGGAGCAGGAAAAATGTTTTTACCTCAAGTGGTAAAATCTGCAAGGGTAATGAAAAAAGCAGTAGCTTATCTAAACCCTTTTATAGAAGCAGAAAAAGGAGAAGAACAGCAAGCTTTAGGTAAAATTTTAATGGCAACCGTAAAAGGAGATGTTCATGATATTGGTAAAAATATTGTGAGTGTTGTTTTAGGGTGTAACAATTACGAAATTGTGGATTTAGGAGTTATGGTTCCTCCAGAAAAAATAATTGAAACTGCTAAAAAAGAAAATGTAGATGCTATTGGTTTAAGCGGTTTAATTACACCTTCTTTAGATGAAATGGTGTATTTGGCTAAAGAAATGGAGCGTGAAAACATGAACATTCCTTTGTTAATTGGAGGAGCAACAACCTCAAAAGCACATACAGCAGTTAAGATAGATACACAATATAAAAATGCAGTTGTTCATGTAAACGATGCATCTAGGGCAGTTACTGTTGTGGGTGATTTGTTAAACAAACAAACAGCGCACGAATATGTTGCAAAAAAGAAAAAAGAGTACGACGAGTTTAGAACTAAGTTTCTAAAAAGAGGCAAAGAAAAATCATACATTTCTATAGAAGAAGCTCGTAAACGTAAGTATAAAATCGATTGGGAAACCTCAGAAATTATCAAACCAAAATCTCTTGGAATTCAAACGTTAGCCCAATTGAGTTTAAAAGAACTGGTACCATTTATAGATTGGAGTCCGTTTTTTAGAAGTTGGGATTTGCATGGTAAATTCCCAGATATTTTAACAGATAAAGTTGTAGGCGAACAAGCATCAATAATGTATGAAGAAGCGCAAATAATGATTGATGAAATTATTACGAAACAACTTTTAAAACCAAAAGCAATTTTTGGTTTGTTTGAAGCAAATTCAATTAATGAAGATGATATTGAAGTTTCTTTAAAACCTAATAGAAGTAAACATGTCATTCCGAACATTGGTTCTAATGAAAAGAAAATTTCATTAGAGGTAGCCAACGAAGTTGTTGAGAAATCTCAGAACAATAAATTAGTTTTTAGAACCTTACGACAACAATTAAAAAAGCGAGATGGAATTCCGAACATAGCATTAGCTGATTTTGTTGCGCCAAAAGAAACCGAAAAGACAGATTATGTAGGTGCTTTTTGTGTGGCTATTTTTGGAGCGCAAGAATTGGCAGATAGTTATAGAGCTAAAGATGATGACTATAATGGAATTATGGCACAAGCCATTGCAGATCGTTTTGCAGAGGCTTTTGCAGAATATTTACATAAACAAGTTAGAACCAAACATTGGGGATATGCTGCAGATGAAGCATTAACAAATGATGAGCTAATTAAAGAAAGTTATAAAGGAATTCGTCCTGCACCCGGTTATCCGGCTTGTCCAGATCATCTAGAAAAAGAAACCATTTGGGAATTGTTAGATGTAGAAAATCAAATAGGTGTTAGTTTAACAGAAAGTTTAGCCATGTGGCCAGCAGCTGCAGTTTCTGGATACTATTTTGCCAATAAAGAAGCCAAATATTTTGGTTTGGGTAAAATTACAGAGGATCAAGTTGCAGATTATTCCAAAAGAAAAGGAATTGCAAAAGAGAAAGCAAGAAAATGGTTGCATCCTAATTTAGCGTAA
>CAYPHE010000123.1:0-7274 GCA_964410075.1 uncultured Polaribacter sp. | reverse complement strand
CTGAAGAAGAAATCCAGCATTTTTCAGGTACTGCGATTTATGAAAAAGAATTCACTCTATCTAAAAAGCAGTTATGTAAAGAGAATGCTTTTGAATTGGATTTAGGAAGTGTAGCTATTGTAGCCGAAGTGTTTATAAACGATAAAAAGGTAAGTACCTTATGGAAAGCCCCTTTTAGAGTTGCTATTGATGATTATGTGAAAAAAGGCAACAATACTTTAAAAATAAAAATCACGAATTTATGGGTAAACCGCTTAATTGGCGACGAAAAAGAACCTTTAGATTACCAGCGCCGAGGTAATAAAACCAAGGCACTTCCTAGTTGGTTGTCAAATCCAGAATCTCGTGATTCCAAAAGACAAACCTTTTCCTCTTGGAAACATTGGAAAAAAGATGATGAATTAAAAATGTCTGGACTTTTAGGACCTGTACAGCTTCAATTTTACAAAAAAATAAAACTTTAAAAATGATATTAAATAAACACTTTTTTAAAATACTATGCATTTGTTTTTGCTTTTTAGGATGTGTATCAAAAACCAAAGTTCCCAGAGCAAATACTGAGGAAAATCAAATGGTAGATTATTTTGCCGACAACGGTTTTGGAAATGCTGTTGCGATTGTGCAACATCCTTCAGGGGTTTATCATAAAGGGACTACTTATGTTGCTTACCAAGGGCCATTAGAAGACCCTTATGTAGCTTCTTACAACCATAAAACTAAAGAGTGGAAAGGTCCATTTAAAGCTGGTATTAGCCAAATGGGTAAAGACCCAAATCGAAAAAAAAGAATAGATAATCATGGTAAGCCTGCAATTCTTATTGATGATGCAGGATATATTCATATTGCTTTTGGAGGTCATGGAGGAACTCCTTCAGATGGTGAAAATCCCTTGGGAAATCATCATTATGGAAAAAACCTACATGCAGTTTCTAAAAAACCTTTAGATATCTCTGAGTGGGAGACATTAGATAATATTTCATTATTTGGAACCTACAGTCAGTTTGTAAAAATGGATAATGGCGATATCTATTTGTTTTATCGTCATGGCGCGCATAGAAGTAACTGGGTATATCAAAAATCAACTGATAATGGTAGAAAATTTGAAGAACCAGTTTCCTTTTTAAAGCATAAAAGGAGAACTGATATTGAAGCCGAAGACTCTTGGTATCCTTGGGTGAGTAAAGGAAATGGAGATGATATTATTGTAGCATTTGATTATCATATTTGTAGAGACGGCAAAAATACTCAAGATGTAAGAGGACACATTCCAGAAAGGCATAATTTGTATTATATGGTTTTTGATACCAAAAAAGGAGTATGGAAAAATGTTAAAAATGAATCTTTAGAAATGCCTTTAACTAAGGAAATGGCAGACGAAAAAGCCTTAGTAAATGTAATACCAAACGATTGGACTTTTCAAGGTGTAACCGATGTAGATTCTAATGGAAATCCGCAAGTTATTGTACTAGTTGGGCCAGATATTGGTGCAAAAAGAAGTGGTCCAAAACGCTTACAGCACTATAGATGGAATGGACAAGAGTGGCTGAAAAGTAAGAATACTGATCTTCCTAGAGGAAATGGAGATTTGGAAGTAACATCAGCAAAAGAAGTTAGCATTTATTTGGAAAGTGAAACAAATGACGATGTTGGAGAAATAAGCAGATGGGATAGTTTTGATGGAGGGGCATCTTTTAAAAAGAATAAAGTCTTTTTAAGTCGAAAACGTTCTGGTTTTGTAATATCTGCGCTTATTGATAGTCCACATCCAGATGCTAGAATAATTGTTGGGCAAAAAGAAGAAGGAACGGATTTTAGAAAAATGTATTTGTTAGGAGATAGTGGTACTATAATGCGTTCTAAAGCTGAAGCTAAAACTCTAGAGTAAAATAATAAAAGGATAAATAGCTAAACTTAAATAATTAAAGTGTTAATTATTTAATAGTGAATATTTCTACTTCTTTGTAAAAAAGGTAAACTTTAGTGTCTTAAGAAATATTGAAACAAGAATTATATATAAAAAATATATGTAATTTGAAATCTATTAAACTAAATATACATAATAGTGACATTAAAATAAAGCCAGTAAATAAATGAAAATGAATACAAAGCAAGATTTAAATAGAGCAAATTTAAATTTAGAAGAAAAATTGCCAATACGAATTGTTCAATTTGGAGAAGGGAATTTTTTACGAGCATTTGTAGGGTATGCATTTCAAGAATTAAATAAAGCCGCTAATTTTAATGCGGGTATCGCCATAGTACAACCTATCGAAAATGGAATGGTTAAAATGGTTAACAATCAAGATGGGCTATACACGATTTTCATGAAAGGGGTGAAAAAGGGACAAGAAATTCAAGATATTTCTTTAATAAAAAATACTGTAAAGGCGGTTAACCCTTATAACGATTTTCAAGACTATCTTAGTTTAGCTAAAGAAGAAGCTTTAGAGTTTGTTATTTCCAATACAACAGAAGCTGGTATTGCGTATGTAAAAAGCGATAAATTAGACATGCAACCGCCAAGTTCTTTTCCAGCAAAATTAACCGTGTTTTTATACGAACGCTACAAGCACTTTAATGGAGATACCACAAAAGGGTTAAAAATAATTCCTTGCGAGCTTATCAATTACAATGCAAAAATACTCAAGGAAATTATATTACAATATATAGAAGACTGGGGTTTAGATTTGAAATTTATAACATGGGTTTTAGAGTGTAATTCATTTCACAATACTTTGGTAGATCGTATTGTACCTGGATACCCAAGAAATGATATTGAAAATTATAATAACCAATTAGAATATAAAGATAACTTAATAGTTGCTGCCGAAACGTTTTTTCTTTGGGTTATAGAAGGAGGAGAGTCATTACAAAAAGCATTACCATTTAATAAAACCACTTTAGATGTTAAGATTGTAAAGGATATGCAACCTTATAGAACCAGAAAAGTTAGAATTTTAAATGGAGCGCATACCACTATGGTACCGTTTTCTTTATTGTATGGGAATACAACAGTAAAAGAAACAATAGATAATTCATTTACAGGAGCATTCATAAATAAAGCTGTTTTTAATGAAATCATAGAAACTTTAGATATGGATAAGGCAGAGTTAGAGCGTTTTGCTGAAGAAGTTTTGGATAGATTTAGAAACCCTTTTATAGTTCACAATTTATCAAGTATTGCTTTAAATACGGTGTCAAAATTTAAAGTTAGAGTATTGCCAAGTCTGTTAGAGTATGTGAAAATTAAAAATAAATTACCAATACATTTAACTTTTGCTTTTGCCTGTTTAATTCAATTTTATAAAGGAAATTGGAAAGGTGCAGTGTTACCTGTACAAGATAGTGATGATATAGAAGAGAAATTTTCTAAAATATGGGAATCTGATAATTACTTAGAAATTGTAAAAACAGTTTTAACTATAGAAGAATATTGGGGGCAAGATTTAAATAAAGTATCAAGTCTCACAAATACTTTAGCAATAGCTTTGATAGAAATAAATACTAATGGAGTAGAACAAGGTTTTATTAATTTTTCAAAACAATTTGAGGACGTATAATGAAAGAAAAATTAATAAAAGTAAATACACTAGATAATGTAGCGGTTGCTTTGGTAGACCTAGAAGCAGGAGCAACGGTTTTTTGTCAGGATACTGCCGTTAAAATTATATCAGCTACAGAGTCTAAGCATAAGGTTGCTTTAAAATCCTTTAATGTTGGTGATAAAATCATAATGTATGGTGTTTTAGTAGGTAAAGCCACAGCACCAATAAACATAGGAGAGGTATTAACAACAGAAAATGTAAAGCATCAAAGTGAAAAAGTTTCTGGTAAAACCGAATCTTTAGGGTGGAATGCACCTAGTGTTGAGAAATGGAAAGACAAAACATTTTTAGGTTACCATAGAGCAGACGGACAAGTTGGTACCGAAAACGTGTGGTTGTTTTTTCCTCTTGTTTTTTGTGAGAACAGAAATATAGAAACCTTAAAAGAGATCTTTGATAAAGAACTATTAGAGCAGAAAAATAATCCGCATCAAAACCTATTAAAGGCATTAATTTCAGGAACAGAAGTTGTAGAGCAAGAAGAAAAATCGACTAGAGTTTTTGATAATATTGATGTGAGGTTTATAACGCATTCTGGTGGTTGCGGTGGTATTCGTCAAGATTCCGAAAGTTTAGCAAAATTATTAGCTGGGTATGTGAATAACCCGAATGTAGCAGGAGTAACCGTATTAAGTTTGGGCTGTCAAAACTTACAAATAAGTGTTTTTAAAGAAGCATTACATGCCATAAATCCTAATTTAGATAAACCTGTTTTAATTTATGAACAGCAACAAATGGGGACTGTAGATGATATGTTATCTACCATTATAAAAGAGTCTTTTGTCGCTATAAGAGAAGCCAATAAGATTCGACGAAAACCAGCACCATTATCTAAATTACGAGTCGGATTAGAATGTGGAGGCTCCGATGGTTTTTCAGGTATTTCTGCTAACCCCACTTTAGGGATGGTGTCTGATATGCTGGTTGCTTTAAACGGAACTGCGGTTTTAGCGGAATTCCCTGAATTATGCGGGGTAGAACAAGAATTGGTGAACCGATGCGTACATGATGAAGACAGTGTGAGGTTTTTAAAGCTAATGAAAGATTTCGAAAAATCGGTTATAGACGCAGGATCTGGTTTTGATATGAACCCGTCTCCAGGAAATATAAAAGATGGTCTTATTACAGATGCAATGAAATCTGCTGGCGCAGCTAAAAAAGGAGGGGCTTCTCCCGTAGAGGATGTTTTAGATTATGGAGAATATTTATCCAAATCAGGATTAAACCTTTTATGTACACCGGGAAATGATGTAGAAAGTACAACTGCTTTAGTAGGTGCGGGTGCTAACTTGGTGTTGTTTACAACAGGATTAGGTACCCCAACTGGTAATCCCATTGCACCCGTAATAAAAGTATCCTCTAATACAGAATTGGCAAGTAAAATGCCGGATATCATAGATATAGAAACAGGAGCTGTACTACGTGGCGAAAAAACAATTAATGAAATGGCAGAAGAAATGCTAGATTTTATTATAGAAGTAGCAAGTGGTAACATAATTACGAAAGCTAAATTATTAGGGCAACACGATTTTATTCCTTGGAAAAGAGGCGTGTCATTATAAAGCGTTAAAGACAATAAATTAAAAGTAATGCAATGAATATTAAGTTAAAGAATTTATTTGGGGTACTGTTGTTTTGCTTTATCATAACTAGCCTTAAATCACAAACCAGAACCTATTTATCCGGTACTTATGCCGATACAGCTGTAGATTGGGAATTTAAAATGTCTGAAGGACGTAATAGTGGCTATTGGACTACCATACCCGTGCCATCAAATTGGGAAACCAAAGGTTTTGGTTATTATACTTATGGGAAAGACCATAAAAATTATAAAACAAAACCTGAAATTGGATTTTATCGTCATAATTTTAAATTCAATTTAAATTCAGATAAACGCTATTTTATTGTGTTTCAGGGTTCCATGACAGAAACAACTGTGGTTTTAAATGGACAACAAATAGGAGAAACACATGTAGGTGGTTTTACAGAGTTTAAATATGAAATCACTAAATTTTTAAAATCAGGAAACAATATTTTAGAAGTTGAAGTATTGAAACCAGCAACGCATCCACAAGTAGTAAAAGCAGAGCGTATTGCAGATTACTGGTTGTTTGGAGGCATTTTTAGACCTGTTTATATTGAAGAGTTACCCACAAATTTTATAGATCGCGTTGCTATTGATGCTCAAATGAATGGCGATTTTAAAATGGATGTATTTACAGATGCTTTTAAAGAAAATGTATCCGTTACAGCACAAGTTTACGACAGTAACAATCAAAAAGTAGGAAAGTCATTTTCTGGAAAGGTTTCAAAAAATAAAAGTCATTTAAAGGCTAGTTTAAAAAATGTTGCACTATGGTCTCATGAGTATCCAAACTTATATCGTGTTGAGGTTACTTTAAAACAAAAAAAGAAAATATTACATACGTATAGACAAAAATTTGGTTTTAGAACCTTTGAAGTCCGAGATCACGACGGTTTTTACTTAAATGGCAAGCGAGTTTTATTAAAAGGAGCAAACATGCATAGTTTTAGGCCAGAAACAGGGCGTACATTAACCAAGCAAGATATGCTCGATAATGTAAAACTAATGCAGGAGATGAACTTTAATACCGTGCGTATTTGTCATTACCCGCCAGATGCTGAGTTTTTAGACCTATGCGATTCTTTAGGGCTAATGGCAATGGACGAATTACCTGGTTGGAGGCATCCCTATCCCGATGCAATTGGTAGTAAAATCGTAAAAGAACTGGTGGTAAGAGATGTCAATCATCCATCAGTAGTGCTTTGGAGTAATGGTAACCATTTGGCACACAATCCTAAATTTGATGACGTTTTTTTTAAATGGGATATACAAAAACGACGTCCTTTAAAAAACGAAACTAAAACAGGCGACATTTATCAAAACTATTCTCCTGATTTCGATATTATAAAAACCAATTTTTATCCCTCTTACACTTTATTAAAGCAACGTTTGTTTAAAGAAAATCATATAGTGTTACCCAATGAGGCCTTACATGCGCTTTATGATGGAGGTGGTGGTGCAAACCTAAAAACCTACTGGGATGCCATTGAAAAATCTAAAGTTGGTGGAGGGTTGATGATTTGGGCACTTTTTGATGAAGGTTTGCGAAGAACCGATATGAATAATCAACCTTTTCATCAAGGGAATAATGCACCAGATGGTATTGTTGGACCCAATGGAGAAAAAGATGGAAGTTATTATGCAGTAAGAGAAATATGGTCGCCAGTACAAATTAAAGAAGATAAAATAACATCAAGTTTTAAAGGCAAATTAACTATTGAGAATAAGTTTGATTTTGTGAATTTAAATGAATGTAAAATCAATTGGAAACTCATTGCTTTTGAAACCCCAAATACATCGGCATCAGGATTTAGGACAGTAGCATCAGGAAAAGTAAGTATGCCGAGCATTGTACCTAGAGGTGCAGGAGACTTAAGGATAGTGTTACCAGATAATCTCCCTAAATTCGACGCGTTAACTATTGAAGTTTTTGATAATAAAGGGCTGTTAGTTCATGAAAAACGATTACTTCTTGAAAAAGAAACAGTCTTTTTTCAAACTTCAATACGAAATAAAGTAATCCAAGACGAAAAGAATCCATTCCTTTTTTATATCGGGGATACCACAATTTTGTTTGATGAATA
>CAYPHE010000122.1:0-7432 GCA_964410075.1 uncultured Polaribacter sp. | reverse complement strand
TCCTGTAGGAGAAAATTCGGATACGAGTTTGAATTCCATATTGTAAAAATACAGATTGTTTGTACAATTTTATGTTAATCTAGATAGAATTGATCGTCATTTTTTTTTGAAAATATTTTAAATAAAAAAGAACGATTATCTGTTTACGCCAAAATAGCGTTGTTTTATTTCATTTTGAAATAAGTTCAGGTTGATTTTTGAACCTTAATAAAAAGAATGTGCTAATGAAAAACTACTCTCTAATTAAAGAAAAATGTCCTGTTTTTTTTATTACTTTTCCGTTAATATCTACCAAGACAATATTATACCAGTAATCATCTTCTGGTAATGGACTTCCATTAAAATTACCATTCCAACCATCTTCAATTTTTTGGTTGATGTTTTTTAATAATTTTCCGTATCTATCATAAATCTGGTAAGAAATTGAAGTATAGAAATCATTATCAATTCCTTGTACTTTCCACACATCAAATTTCCCATCTCCATTTGGGGTAAAATGCCTTTGAAAATATAGAAAAGGGATTGGGGTAGAAGCTGTGAAATTTTCCCTGCCACATTCATTAACATCTCTTACATAAACAATATTTAGGCCTGCAGGAACAGATGTAAAAGTATAAGTTAAATTTTCTTCCCCTTTTTGAAAGTTAGAAATACTATTATCATTTAACGCATATTCGTAATTTCCAATTCCAGAAACTGTAACGGTAATAGAGTTTTCTTCAAAATTATCTTGATTATCTAAAAAAGTTATACTCTCAATAACCGCTTCATTTGATTCAATAACAGTAAAAGTATTAAAACCAGTACAAAAGGAATTATCTTTTAAATTGATGCTATTAGCTGGATTATTTCTAATAGCTTCTACTCTATAATTCCCTGCTGATTTTGCATTTAATATTGCTGAAGTTTCTCCTAAAATTTCTTCATCATTTAAAAACCATTTGTAAGTATCTAAAGGATTTCCCGTATCTGCATTTAGGGGAACTGTATTTGTTTGAGAGTTTGCTATTCCATTACTAATGCATAAAAAAATAGGATCTTCATTTCCTTTTGGGATGGGAATTTCATTTATGTAAATGTTAAACTGGCCAAAACTTTCACAATTATTGGTAGATTTTGCAGAAATCTTCAGAAAAATAGTGGTATTGTTTTCATATTGTTTAATATAAGGAGCTTCGATAGCATTAATTTGCAGAATTGCCTCTTCTCGAGTTAAAAAATAATTAAAGTTGAAATCCGTATGGTTAAGTAATCCATTTGAAGATGCAATAATTTCATCTGTTTTTTTAGTAAAATCGAAGGTTGATTTTCCTGAGCCAATACTTTTTAAGGGTGAAGAATTATTTAATGATTCACACAAATAAATATCTTTATATGTAGCTAAATTTGAAAAGTTTACTTTTAGAGCTAAGTTTTTTGTTTGGTAACAACCAGCATTTTTATTTGTAATTTTAACTACAATATTGTGATTCCCGTTAGTAGTAGGAACCGAATTTCTGTAATTATTTTTGTCTAAAGGTTTTGAAAAACTAATATCAGAAGTTTCAAAAAAATCAATAGTTACCTCGTCTGTACCGGTATATAATTCATTTTCTTTTGATGATAAAATAAATGTTGTAACAAAATCTGAAGGATCGTTATCAAAATCACATTCTTTATAAACAGGTATTGTGTTAATTATAGGCTTATCTTTAAAAATAATTTCTATTGAATTTAAAAATACTTTTCTGACTCCACATTCATTAATTGCAATTGCTTCGAAAGTATAAATTCCCGAGCCTAGGTTTTTGTCAATAGTAATTTTTTCAGTAGAATAGTTAATCGAAGGATCATTTTCTTTAGTCCATGAGATATGCTCTACAGTTAAGGTAGAAAAGTCTAACTCAGGTCTAATTTCTAATACATCATCATTACATAATTCTTGATTAGCTCCACTTAAAACTGTATTGGTACTGCTGTCAATAAAATTTACAGATGAAAAAAAGGATTGAATAAATGGAGGAAGCCCTTCTGTAGATTTATTATTACCTAATGAAATACCATCGTGAACATAATTTACTTGATCTCCAATATTTTCAGGAAAGTTAATTACCCCTAAACTATTTTCTTTACTTTTAGCATAATATATTTTCTGATCTATTCCCAATTGTAGTGCTCCTCTATAACCTCTTCCTCGATATATACTTTTTCGTGAAGAATTAATTTTTACTATATCAGAAGAGCTTACGTCATACTGAAAAATAAAAACATTTTCTCGAACTCTATTTTGTTGGCTTACTTCTCCTGTGGAAATATATAATTTGTTACTACTTGGAGAAAACTCGACACCATAACCAGCACCTTCTAACTCTAGAACTCTTCCATTTGTTATGGCTCCAGTTTCATCATTAAAATCATAAATATAGCTAAAGTCTCTTTGGTTAGCTTCAACTAATTTTTTTCCATCAGGAGAAACTTTAAGATAACCACGTTGGTTATCTTTAAAAGGTAGTATTGTTATTTCAGGGTTGTTTTTATTTACGCCATTTTCATCAATTTTAAAAGCATAAAATTTTGTAGATGTCGCAGAAATAAGCCAAATAGTTCTACATTCTTTACCAGCTACAGCAGTTACTTTTTCAGACCATTCATTTTCTTCTCCAAAAGAAAGACTTTCTGGACCAGAAATTATTTCCCCTAAGCCATCTCTTTTGCTTAAATCTATAGTATAAAAATTAAGTCCGTTTTCTTTATCAATAGCATCATCAATAGTAAATAAATAGTACAAAAGATCTGAATCAGGGTTAGGAACAATTAAACCAGATTGGGTGCTTGATGGGTCTCCAAGTAAATTACCAGAAGCTTTTGTGCCATCTGAAAAGGACATAATATCTCCATTTTTATCAAATACACTTAACCCATCAGAATAAAAAAGTAAATTACCCTCTTTATCTGATATAGAAGAAGAACCTTCGAAAGTATTTATTTTTCCATTATTTATTGTAGTTGGTGGATTAGTGGAGAAATCTAAACCTGCATTTTCACCAAAATACCAAAAGGTAGCTTCTTTTTGTGCACTTAATTGAAGTGAAAATAAAATGAATATAAAAATTAACTTTTTCATTAACTATAACTTACGAATTTGTAAAAATAAAAAACTGCTAAATGATTTTACAATGTATCATGTTAATTTCTAATTAAAGAAAAATGTCCTGTTTTTTTTATTACTTTTCCGTTAATATCTACCAAGACAATATTATACCAGTAATCATCTTCTGGTAATGGACTTCCATTAAAATTACCATTCCAACCATCTTCAATTTTTTGGTTGATGTTTTTTAATAATTTTCCGTATCTATCATAAATCTGGTAAGAAATTGAAGTATAGAAATCATTATCAATTCCTTGTACTTTCCACACATCAAATTTCCCATCTCCATTTGGGGTAAAATGCCTTTGAAAATATAGAAAAGGGATAGTTTCTGATTTGGTTAAAGTTCCGCACCCATTTCTATCTTTTATGTAGATTACATTTAAGCCTGCAGAAACATTTGTAAATGTAAAAGAAAGATTTTCTGTCCCCTTATTAAAATCTGAATCTAACGTGCTGTTTATTGCATATTCGTATTCGCCGATACCATCCACCTTAATTGTTATGGAATTATCTTGAAAACTATCTTGGTTATCTAAAACTGATACTTCAGTTATTATAGGTTCGTTAGAAGTAAATACAGTAAATGTATTGTATCCGCTACAAACAATATCATCAGAGTTATCTAGAGTACTGTTGTCATATACTCTAAAAGCTTCAACCCTATAATTACCTGCTTTATTTACATTTAAACTACCTGTAGTTTGTCCAATAATTTCTTCATCGTTCAAATACCACACGTAGCTATCTATAGAAACACCAGTATTAGCGTTTAGGCTAACTGTATTTGGTTGTGGGCTTACAATAGGATTACTTACGCAAAGCAAAATAGGTTCAGTATCTCCTTGAGGCATTGGTAGTTCTCTTACAATAATTTTGAACTGACCAATACTTTCACAATTATTTGTAGCTTTTAAAGAAATTCTGATAAAAATATCCGTTTCATTTTCGTACAAAGATTCAAAAGAAGGAACTATTTTGTTTTGTTTTAAGTTGACGTCTTCTCTAGTTAAAAAATAATCAAAATTATAATCAGTAATGTTTAAAGCACCATTTGAGGCTGAAATGATTTGTGCTGTTTTTTCATTAAAATCAAATGTAGAATTACCCGTTCCATTGCTTTTTAAAGACGAAGAGTTATTGTCTAATTCACATAAAAACACATCTTTATAAAATGTTAGACCAGAAGAATTTACTTTCAATTCTATAACAACTGTTTCAAAACAACCTTTATCATTAGTTACTTTTGCAACTAACTGATGATTGCTTGTTTCTGTTGGAGTTGAATTTCGGTATTCCTCTTTATTTAGAGGATTAGAAAATGTAGTGTCTGTAGTTTCAAAAAAATTAATAGTTACATTATCTGTTCCACTGTAAATTTGATTTTCTCTTGAAGAAAGTTTAAAATTTGTTATAAAATCAGTTGGGTTTTCATCAAAATCACATTCTTCAAAAATAGGAATTGAATTAATAACAGGTTTATCATTAAAAATAACTTCTATTGAGTTCGTAAACACTTGTAATCGTCCACAGTCGTTTGTTGCAGTCGCTTCAAAAAGATAAACACCAGAACCTAAATTTGTATTTATGGTAAAGTTTTCTGATGAAACGTTTACAGAGTTGTCGTTTTCTTTAGTCCAAGAAAGACTTTGTACTGTTAGGCTAGAAAAATCTATTTCGGGTCTAATTTCTAAAATTTCATCTTCACACAATTCTTGTACAGTTCCGCTTACAATGTTATCTCTATTATTATTGTCAATTAAATTAACAGGTGCAAAAAAGGATTGAATAAACGGAGGTAGCCCTTGTTCCGTAGTAGTTCCAGAGGCTAAATGTACACCCTCTTTTGTGTATCTCGGATTATTACTATTTGGATTCTCTATCACATCTAAAAAATTTCTATTAGGTATAGAAACATATATTTTCCCATCAGGAGCTAATTGTAAAGCCCCTCTAAAACCACCATTTTCTGTATGAATTAATTCTCTAGTGTCAGGAATATTATCTTGGGTTACATCAAATTTTATAATATTAATCACATCTCTAGAAACATTATAAGAAAAAGTATACAAGTTGTTAGATTGAGAAGAGAATTCTACACCATAGGGAGAACCGTCTGCGTTAGGATTTGTTAATGAAGTAAAACTAGAAGATATTTCTCCAGTTTCACTATTAAAATCGTAAAGAATTAGCGCAGAATTATTATTTAGATTAGAATTACCTGATCCATTATAATCTGCAGCTACAATTTTTCTTCCATCAGGAGAAGCTTTTAGATATCCTCTTTTATCAGAAAAGGTATAGTCTGTTTCGCTTATTACTGGATTGTCTGTATCAACACCACTACCAGTAATTTTATAGGCATAAAATTCGCTAAACGTACTGGCAATTACCCAAATATTATTACAATCATCTTGAATGGCTGTCAGTTTTTCTGTAATAGAATCACTAATATCTATATTATTAGAATCTTGAGCTAAGTTAACAGGACCAAATGTTATTTGACCAAGATTATTGTTAAGTGTTTTATCTATTGTGTAAAATTTAAAACCAGGGTTTGGAGTTCCATTTCTGCCAACAAAATCTGTCCCTATTGTAAACAGATAATAAATATTTTCATTACTAGGGTTTGGCACAAACAGACCTGATTGCGTACTAGAAGAATTCCCTCCTAAATTAGAAGCTAGATCACCATTAGACTCAAAGTTCATTACTTCATGATTTCTATTGTATAGTGTGGAACCGTCTGTATAAAATAATAGACTACCATCTCTATCTGAAATTGTAGAGCAACCCTCAAGGGTGTTGAGTCTCCCATTGTCTAGTGCTACTGGAGATCCAGAAGAAAAATCTAACCCAGCATTTTCACCAAAATACCAAAAATTTGCTTCTTTTTGTGCACTTAATTGCAGTGAAAATAGTAGTAGAATAAAAAGTGTTTTCTTCATTGAAAACAAATCTACAAATTTGTAAAATGAAAAAAATGTTAAATCATCTTACAAATCTCGTTTTTTTAATAAGGCATAAGATGAATAAATGAATATCGCTGTCCAGAATAATACAATTAATATGGTTGTAAATTCTACATCATAACTTTTTGTAAAGGTTTCTCCTATCTGGTTTGCTACAGATTTTACAGCATTTAACCTAGAAATAGGTTCTTTTATTAAATTTCCCATTGCTTCTAAAGGAAAAAACTGCATGGCATTGTTTACGTCTGCTGTTGTAGTTTCTGAATTACGAAATAAATAGTAAAATAAACCTTTAAACATTCCTTCTATAATTAACCAAACTAACATTGCACCAACTGCAAAAGCAGAACGTTTTACTAATATTCCTAAGAATAATCCAAAAGAAAAGAACCCAACTAACTTTAAGAAAAATGCAAAAATGTATTCTAAATCAGAAATTATAATAGCAAACTCATTATAAGAAGAATAGATAATACCTAAAATAAAAGAAACAAGAAATACAAAAACTGTAGATATTAAAGAAAAGGCAATAACCGTATAAAATTTTGAAAGAATAAATTCTTTTTTACTTAAACCATCAATTAAATTTTGTTTTAATGTTTTGTAGCTATATTCATTAGCCATCATAGAAACAATTACTAACAACAGAAACAATTTAAAAAAGGCGGCTACATAAGTGTTAAAATGCCAGATATATGGAAAATTAAAAATGCCCATTTCTGCCAAATGAAACTTTATTGGCCCAATATCAAACTTTATTGCAGCAATTAATGCGATAGAAGTTAGTAAAGCAAAATAAATGATAGACAATACCTTGCTAGCTTTATTGTACTGTAGTTTGTGAAATTCTATGGTAAGTAGTCGTAACATTGTATTGGCTTAGTTGTTTTTGGTTAAATCTAAAAATTGTTGTTCTAGGGTTGGTTTGCGCTTTACAAGGTGAGAAAGTGTAATTTCGTTTTTAAATAAATATGCATTCATTTCTGCTGCAGATATTTCCTCTTTTAACGTAGCAATTACAAGATCTTCTTCTGTAGAAATATTATCTATTGCTTTATGGTTTTCTAAAGTTGCTATTAATTCATTTATATTCGATTCAACCTTTAATTCAAAAAGTCCTTTTGAAGCTGTCATTTCATCAACTCTACCAGCGTATAATTTTACACCTTTTCTAATCACAACAACATGAGAACACACTTTTTCAACTTCATCTAATAAATGAGAGGCTAATAAAATTGTAGTTCCTTTTGCGGCAATTTTTTTAATGATTTGTCTAATTTCATGAATTCCCTGTGGATCTAAACCATTAGTAGGTTCATCTAAAATTAAA
>CAYPHE010000121.1:0-7545 GCA_964410075.1 uncultured Polaribacter sp. | reverse complement strand
AAAAATGCATGTCTCTAGAAACTTCTTGCCACTGAAACTCGTATTGATTTGGAAACACGTATTCGTGATCGCTTCTATTGTCTACATATCTTAATGTGGTGTCATCTATTAACCATTTGAATGTTTTAATGTCGGTAACACTATCGCTCAACTGAAAAACCATATATAAGTAGTTGTCAATTATAGAAAACTTACTAAAAATGGTGTTTTTGTAATACTTATAAAGATTGGTAAAATCGGTTATAAAAGTTTCATCTTCTAAAATGGTTAGCGGTTTGTTTACAAACTGATTTCCATCAAAAGAATAAATACTAAATACATCATTTAGTTGTACTTCGGTGCGCAAACCAAAGTGAACATTATATCCAAACAGACTTAAATTACCAATGGTAATAATGTCTCTGGCAATACAGTTGTTTTCTGTATTTATGCGATTGTTGGCAATTAATTTGGTTTCTACACTTCCAAAAACTTTAGCTCTTTCTGCGTTTAGTTTTACCAAACGTTCTTGCAGATTGTTTTTTTCTTTTTCAAGACGGTTTTGAATAATTTCGTAGGTACCTTGCTCTAAGTTGTTTTGCGAATTTTCTTTTTCTTGCATTGATGAGTACTGTGAGTGTTATTGCTTAAAATGCTGATTTACCGACTAACTTTGTAAGTAATTTCCAAAAACTTTTCGGCGTTACTGTCCGATTTTTTACTCGTTTTTAATTCTTTGATAATACCCGCTAACGTTATTTTTTCTTCAGATAGTTTATTCTTATTCTTAGAATGAGCGATGATAAATGTCTTAGAAGATACTTCGTCTCTTAGTTCGTAGACATCATAACTTTCGTAAATTGGAATCATCGTCATCGTCATTACTTTTCCTGTCATTATCGGAACCATAATAAAACCATTAAATCTTGTTTTAGAATCAATTAATTTTGGAACACCCGTTACAATTAATCCTGATGCTATTTTTCCTTTTTCAGCAATTTCAGAAGGTAATAAATACTGAGGTCTATACTTTGTATAATCACTTTTTACTTTTTCTTCTAAACGAGATAAAATGCTGTTTTTTTCGTTTTCACCTTGCTTTAGTAAAGCAACTTCTAAAAACAAAATGTTTAATTGTTTGTTATTAAAAACGCCAGCCGTTTTACCAATTTCTGCAGATGTTATTACACCGTCATTCGCTTTAGTTAGCAAATTATAAAATCGACCTCCGTTATCTAATGCTTTAATTGCTTCAAGAGTTGTAGTGTAAGGTTTTATGGTTTGCATGATGAATTTAGTGGGTTTTAGTAAAAGCTTGCAAGGTCTAAAGACCTTGCAAGAATGGATTGGTTAGTAGTGGTTATCCTAACTTCTTATCGTCTAAACCTAAACCTTTTGCCAAATTCAATAGGTTTGTAAATAAGTTGCTTTCTTCATTACTACCTGTTTTTGATTTTAAATCCATTAAAATACTAGCAACGGAAAGATTTTTTAAGTCTTCAGAAGAGATATTGTACTTATTTGCAAAATCTTTTACTTTTTCTAAAAGATTTCCTTTTACATCATTACTGCCTAAAATAGCATCTTTTACTTCTTGAATGTTATCTGAATGTTCAACCAATCTATCAAAACCTTTAGCTCTTGTAATTTGTCCTACAATTTGATCGAAGAACATCGTTTCTCCACCAACAATATCAATATTTGCTGCTTTTAATGCTTCTGCAATTACGTTTGCTTGTGCATCTGCAATGTCTTTTTGGATATTGATCTTAGCTAAATCAACCTTCAGTTCTTTTTCTAGTTTTAGTTTAAACTCTTCGTGCTCTTTACCAACTCCATCTAATTTTTTCATTGCATTGGCTTTCTCCTCAATTCCAGCAGCATCTGCCAACGCTTTTTCTTTAATAACATTCGCTTCTGCTAAACCTTCTTTTTGAATAGCTTCCGCTTTCGCCTCAATACCTGTAGCTTCTGCTTTTGCTTTTTTCTCAATAATTAATGCCTCAACTAAACCTTCTCGTTCATGTGCATCTGCTTTTGCGTGCATAACTTGTGCCTCAGACATTCCAACAATTGCTTCTTCTTTAGCTTGTGCTTCTGCAATAATTTTTCTTGCTTCTGCTTCTTTTTCGCTGGCTTGCTTTTTTGCCAATGCTTCAATATTTAATTCTTCTGCTTCTTGAATAGCAGCTTGCTTTTGTGCTTCTGCAGCTTTTGTAGTTTTAATTAATTCTTGTTCTGCAAGTGCTTCTGCATTGGTAATGGTTACCTGTTTATCTCTGTCTGCAGTTTTAAAAGCCTGAATGTCTTTCATGTTTTCTTGCTCTTGCACCACACCTTTTTCTAAAACAACACGATCTCTAATAACATCTTGAATGTTCTTCTTTTCTACTTCAACAACTTTTTCCTTTTCTATTTGAGCTAGCGTTACAATTCTTTCTCTTTCTGTAGCCTCTAGCATTTTGTCTTTTTGAACTCTTTCTGTTTCCACAGCGTCGGTACGTTCTTTGTTTTTAGCAGCAACAATTACTTGGCGTTGCATGTTTTCTTCTGCAACTTGTAATTTTTCTTCGGTAGAAATTCTTGCAGTTTCCGATTTTAGACGCTCTTCTTCTGCAACTTTTAAGGTAGTAGCCTCTTCTCTAGATTTTATGTTTGCAATTTCACGTTTTTGCTGTTCTTCTTTTTCTGCCAATTGTTTTTCTAATTCTAAAATGGCCTCTCTAGCTTCAACATCTTGTTTTTTAATTACTTTTTCTTCATCACGCATAATCAAATTAGATTTTACGTTCTGTTCTGCAGTTAGTTCTGTAATTTTCTTAATTCCTTCTGCATCTAAAATATTTTCTGGTTTTAAGAAAGAAACCGGAGTTTGCTCTAGGTAATCAATGGCACAATCTTCTAATGTGTATCCATTTAAATCGGTTCCAATTATATCTACAATTTCGTCTCTAAATTCTCTTCTAGCTTCGTATAGTTCTGTAAATTCAAACTTTTTACCTACTGTTTTTAATGCTTCAGAAAATTTTGCTTCAAATAAATCTTCTAAGGTTTCAATGTCCGAAGCTCTAGCGCAACCAATTGTTTGGGCTACTTTTTTAATAAAATCAATTTCGTTATTTACTCGAACAAAAAAAGCAACTTTAATATCTGCACGCATGTTGTCTTTACAGATTAATCCTTCGTTTCCTAAACGTTCAATTTGAATTTTCTTTACAGAAATATCCATAATTTCTACTCTATGAAAAACAGGAACTACATACAAACCTTTGTCGGTGGCTACTTTTGTTCCTTTAAATCCTGTTCTTACTAAAGCTTGACCTTGCGGAATTTTTTTGTAAAACATCGCAATAATTGCGAAGTAAACAATAATGATAAATAGGATAACTCCAATTCCAATTCCAATAAGGGGTAATAAATTTTCTAGCATAATTTTTATTTTAGTTAGTTGTATAAGATTTTACGTAATAATAGTTTTTGTTTTTACTTTGTTTGATGATTAAAATATCTTCTTTGTAATTTATTTGTTCTCCATTTAATGATTTTGCATAGATAGAAAGTGGTGTTCCATCTATAACAACTTCTGCAGAACCCATTTTGTCTTCTTTTAAGGTTGATAAACATACGCCTCTTCTACCAACAACATCTAAAGGTAAATCTCCATCTTTATTTAGATTTTTAAAGAAGTTTTTAAAAGGAGTTGTAAATATTTTTGTTAAGACTAATCCTGGAATTATTGCAGCAATCATAATAATAAAACCAAATGTATTTTCGTAGCTCACTGTAACTGATGTTACAATTAGAGTAGTAATCCACCAAAAGAATATCCAGCAGGTAAATGTGAACATAAATGGCAAGCCTACAAAGTTGAAATACACCAGAAGCACTTGCCACCATTTTAATGGTTTTCGTCGGTCTTTAGCAATATCTTCTTTATTTACTTCTGTGTTTGCAACATCTTGAAAGTCTACGTTACCTCCTTCAATATTAGAATCAACTTCTATGTCAATGTCAGCATCAATATCTATATCAACATCAAAATCGGTATCAAAATCTAAACCTGTAAACATGGTTACCAACCAATACAAGATTAAAAAAATCATTAAACTGGTTAGAGTAATATTTACTTGAGAGAATAGTATATCTAGTACAGAGTTCAATGGATTAAGTTGTTTTGTTGTTTATTCCTAATTGCTCTTTTAGTTTTTCTAAGCTATCTGCAGCTGTTTCTGAAGTTACGTCTATGGCTTTGTTAATTTCTTCATCAACAGATTTTCCAGCATCAGCAATATTTCCATAGGCCTCTGCAAGAGCTTCTTCTTGGTTAACCTTATCTTTCATTCGCTCTAACATACCAACTGTACTAGAACTATCTATAGCAGCCATTTGTTTGTTTAGTTTTTTTGTAGCGTTAGCAACCTTTACACGTGCTTTTAAGGTTTTCAATTCGTTTTCCCATTTGCTAATGTTCTTTTTAATTTCTTGAACATTGCTTTCTAATTTTTGAACAGAAGCATCAAATTTTTCAGCTTCTGCTTTTGCTCTTGTTGCTTGTTGGCCACTTTCTTCACGTTTTACCAATGCTTCTTTAGCCAAACGTTCTGCTTCTACCATGGTTAATTGTTCTTTCTGTCCTTTTTTCAGCAATAGCATTGCTTTTTGTTGGTAATCTTCTGCTTTTGCGGTTAGTTCTTCCATTTCGTTTTTGGCACGAATTGCCATTGCTTTTACTTGGGCTAAAGCTTCTAGACTTTTTTCTAAGTCAGTTTTCATATCTCTAATTCCTTGCTCGGTAAGCGTAATAGGATTTTCTATATGATCTATAGCAGCGTTTGCTTCAGCTTGCCCAATTTTAAAGAGTCTTCTAAAAAAATTCATATTTAATGTTTTGAAAAATTTATTATTTGTTCTGAATATTCACTAAGCAGTAGGCTTAATGAGTTTAAAGTGGCTTCTAATTCATTTAAATCTAAATTTTCAATTTGTAAAGTGTCTCTGAAAATTACTTTTTTTCCTGAATTATCTACCACAAATGCACCATGAATAATGTCTCTGTTTTTTTGTAGCAATTTTTTAAATACAGCACTGTCACTATTATTAATGTCGAATATGTATTGCTCGATAATTAAAATTGGAGGTGCAATTCCTAAAATTAAATTTTTTATTCCTTCATTTTCTTTGCTTACCATTAAAATACCATCTTCGGCATTTTCGTAAGTAATGTTAAAATCTAATTGTAATAAGTAATCTTTAATTTTTAAAGCGTTCGTTTTCATAGGTTAATTAGTAGTTAGTTTTAAGAACTTCGAATAGTTACCAATATTACAAAAAGTTGATTAATATTTCTATTTGTTCGGCTACTATTGAAATTGCATGAGAAATTAATGCGATCATTTTTTATAAATTAATTAATGCCAATTAAATTAGTTTTGATAAAAAAATACATTTTAAACTAAAAAAATTAGCGTTTTACAAATCTATTAGCTAATATTGTTTGCTCAAAGATATAAATTTAATTTATAATTGCAAATAAAATTAGCAAAAATGTCTTGTTTTGGAAAAAATATTAAAAAAATTAGAACCGTAAAAGGCTTAAGTCAAGCAGCTTTTGCAGATATATTTGAGCTGAAACGTGCTACTTTAGGAGCTTATGAAGAAGGAAGGAGTGAACCTAAAATTGATACAATTATAAAAGTTGCTAATTATTTTAGCATTTCTATTGATGATATTTTAAAAAAAGAGATTACAGTTAATGAATTGTTGCAGTTTAAAGGAGATGTTACTAAAATAATTGGTAACGATGATAAAGACTTGTTGTCATCAATTCCTTTGATTAACGTTAAGGAAAATTCAAATTACGGAAAAAAATACTCAGACATTTCTTATATAAATAGTTTACCAATTTTAAAAGTTCCTTTGCATAACAGTAAAAACTATAGGGCTTTTGAAGTTGTTAATTTAGAAATGAGTGCTAACGAAAAAGGGTTTTTTCCAAAAGACATTATTATAGGAGAAGAATTTGATTTAAAAAATATTCAAGAATTATCAAACGGAAGTTTAGTTATTGTTGTTTTAAATGACAATGTTATTTTTAGAAAATATTATTTTTTAGAAGAGCAGATTGTTTTAAAGGCAGAGCATAAAAGTATAGAAGATTATATTTTTGAAAAAAGTGAACTTCTTGAAATATGGGTTGTAAAAGCTAGTTTTTACAATCGAATTCCAGATTTTTCAAATACTGTAGAAGATAGGTTGTTGTCTATGCAAGAAGAAATTCGAAAAATGAAATCGAAGTTTAGCTCTTAAAATAGTTGATAATTGATTGTCTTTAATAATAACGAATACGTATTGTAATCTTTTAATTTATTCTACTTTTCTAGGAAGAAATGCTTTAATTTCAGATTCATACTCTAATGTATAATAAATAAAATTAAGGTTTTTTATTTCACAATACTTTAAAACTAGTATGTGTCCATCAATTGAATAATATTTATCTGAATTATCTTTTTTATTTCCTTTTTTTGAATACTTTGCGTCGTCTACCAAACTTCTTCTCTGTGCATTTGCAATACTAATTGTATCCAAACCTCCATCGCTACTTAATTCATAATCTACTAGTACTCCGTCATAAATATATGAACAGTGATTTATTTCTACAATAACATCAACAAACACAAACTCAATATCTTCAACTGTATCAATCTCCAAAACAATCTCTGCTCTAGGGAAGTCGAAAAACTCTCCTTTTAATATATAGTGCCACGAGTTCTGAAATCTAAAAAATTTAAGCCTTCTGTCCCACCTGTATCTTCTGACAATTTGTTTACTTATGTAACCTAAAAATCCTGCACTCAGAAACATAGACAAATTGTATGCTAATATATTTAAAGAGTTTTTTTCGATGTTTTTAAAAGTAGTATTTGAAGGTTTGGATGAAATTAAATCTCCAAAAACAGAAAGGTCAACAGAAAACCCTAAAACCTTTACTGATTGATACCATAAAAATTGAAAAAAAAGACTAGGAATTATTGTTGCTATAAAGACAGCAAAGAATGTTTCTTTAAAATACTCCCTAGAAAATTCTTCAGAATAATAAAAACGCCTAAAAGCAATTCCTGGTACTAAAAGAAAAAATAAGACGAGTGTTGTTAAAGCTATACTCATTAAAAAATATTGAGAATCTTTATTTTGCTTTTTTTATCCTTTTTATTGTAGAATCTGAAATTTTAAAGGAAGCTTTTTTATTGTAACGAGATTCTCTTACAGCTTTTACAAAATTTTCTGAATCTTTTGGATTACTTAAAATTATGCTAACTCTTTTGCTTGTTAGTGGGGGGTCAGATTTCCAAAATGATACACTTCTTTTATCTGATTTTTTTGTGTCTCGCATACATTCAAATATAAAAAATTTACTAATACAAATAGGATTCTTGTTCTTAAATTTTATTTAAAAAATTTTTTCTAACAAAACAGAAACCGCATTTCCACCAAAACCTACAGCATTTACTAGGATTTTATTGATCTTTTTTGGTTTTTGTTGTTTCTCTACAAAAGGAACTTCAATAA
>CAYPHE010000120.1:0-7563 GCA_964410075.1 uncultured Polaribacter sp. | reverse complement strand
GTGCTGTCAAAGTCGAAAATATAATTTCTTTTCTCTTGAATCATCTTACAAATATATTGCTTGTTTTGAGGGTGTAAATCTACAAAGTTAATAGGTTATTAAAAAGTATTTTTTTTAAATATAAAAAAAGCTTAATTTTTAATCAAATTTAAAACCAAATGATAATGAAAAAGTGCCTGTTTTAGTTTTATAATTATAACCTTCTAAACTATCAATTATATATACATCTGTAAATGTATTTGAGTAACTGAAATGAAGAATAAAGTCACCTAATTTTGACTGATATGTTACAAATGATAATTCTATTAATCCACTAAATAAAAAGTTTTTTGCAAAGTCGAATTGGGTGTTTGTAAAATTTTCATCAGCATCAACTAACCCAAATCCTCCTCCTTTTGAAAAAAGTTTTCCCTTAAATCAGATTTCACATTAAATCCTGGAACTAAACCAACCGAAAATAAAATAGGTGAAGATGAGTTTATATAATTCTTATCAAATATTTTTCTAACGTTATAACCTACTTGAAGTGGTATTTCAAAATAATCTAACCTATATATTTTAACATCAAAAGCATTTTGAGTACCCTGATCTCCTATTAAAATTACTTCATTATTTCTTTTTCTAAAATTACCTCCTCTAGTACCAAACTGTAAACCTGTATTTAAGTAAAATTGTTTAGGCAAAGCATATTCTAAACGAACTGATAAATTAGAAGCCACTCTAAAAGAGTTGTCAAAACCTCTTCTAGGATAAGGCCCTATTTCATTAGAAAAGTAAGAAATATTAGCTCCAATTCTTAATGCTATTTTTAGTTTTTTATTTATGTTTGATAAAGAATCTTTATTGTTTTGACAAAAACAAATAGAAGAAAATAACAAAGTTGCAAATAGTAAAAAAAGTTTTTTGTTCATTTAGGCAATATTTCTTTTGGCAAATCTATATTATTTTTATTTATGTTAATGAAAGATAAAAAGAATTCCCCACCAAATAATTGGCAAAGCTTCTACCCAAAAAGAACTGTAATATTTTGATTGATTTATCTTAGCTCTCATTAAAAAAAGAATCGTAAAAAAGAAAAAAATTAAAAAGCTAAAGTTGTAATCTTCATTATCAAAAAGTAAATATTCTATCACTAAAGAAATAATTAAAAGTATTATTCCTAATCTTTTTGTTTTTTCTAAGCCTATTTTTTTAGGTATTGTTTGAAGAGAAATTGCATCATACTTAACATCTCTAATATCAAACGGTAAAATTAAAACCACTATCAATAAAAAGCGTTGAACAGTGTACAACACAATTGCAAAATGTAAAGATTGATTGGCATCATAAAACGGAATAACAACAGTAAAACCTGCCCAAACCAAAGCCACAATTATAATTTTTAAGTAACTAATACTTCGTAAACTTTTTTGAAATCCACTTAAAAAAGGTACCGCATATAAAACTGTTAAAACAGTAAAAGGAATTGCTAATAATAAGGTAGAAAAAGACAATAAATAACCGAAATAGCACATGGCAAAAAAGCAACACAAAGAAAAAATCTGGATAACTTTTAAACTTTCAGTTAAACTTCTATGATGCAATTTGGCAACTCCTGCATATTTCACAAAATTATAACCTGTTATTGTTCCAAAAAAAACGAAATAATCTAAATTTTGATGATTCGGAAGATCAAATGCAACTACAGTAATTTTTAAAAGAGCATAAACCGATAAAGCAACATGAATGCTGGAGTTTATATAAAAATCTAAAAAATGCTTAGCGGCTTTCATATAGCAAAAATAGGTTTTCTGTTTATAACCTCTAAAAATGGTTAATAATTATATGGGTTAAGAATATAAAAGATAACATTCTTGTTCCGTATTTTTGCGTTTTAATTCAAATGATTAGCTCTTTAAAAGTTGATTGTTACTCTAACTAAAATAAAAGAGTTTCAATATAAATAGTTTATAGGAACTTAAAATTAAGTTAAGTGTAGCAAAAGATTGAAAAAAGCTTAAAAACTTACTTTTTAAAACCATTTAGATGAATACAAATTTGTTTGAAAGAAGGCACATTGGTCCTAGTAAAAATGAAGAGAGAGAAATGTTACAAACTATTGGTATAGATAGTTTAGAACAATTGATTGATGAAACTGTTCCGAATGGAATTCGTTTACAAAACGATTTAGATTTAGAGCCTGCTATGAGCGAGTATGAATATTTATCTCATATTAAAAAACTTGCAGAAAAAAACAAAGTATTTAAAAGTTATATTGGTCTAGGATATCACGAAGCAATAATGCCTAGTGTAATTCAAAGAAATATTTTAGAAAACCCAGGTTGGTATACGGCTTATACTCCATATCAAGCTGAAATTGCACAAGGTAGATTAGAAGCCTTGTTAAATTACCAAACTATGGTTTGCGATTTAACGGGTATGGAATTGGCTAATGCTTCTTTATTAGATGAAAGTACAGCCGCTGCAGAAGCTATGGCACTTTTATTTGATGTAAGAGAACGTGCTCAAAAAAAAGCAAATGTTTGCAAATTTTTCGTTTCAGAAGAAATTTTACCACAAACGCTATCTGTACTAAAAACCAGATCTATTCCTATTGGTGTTCAACTAGTTGTGGGTAATCATGAAAATTTTGACTTTTCTAATGATTTTTTTGGAGCAATTTTACAATATCCTGGAAAACACGGTCAGATTTACGATTATACAGCATTTGTAACTAAAGCAAATGATAATAATATAAAGGTAGCAGTTGCTGCAGATATTTTATCTTTAGTAAAACTAAAAGCGCCAGCCGAATTTGGTGTTGATGTAGTTGTAGGGACTACACAACGTTTTGGAATTCCTTTAGGTTACGGTGGTCCTCATGCAGGTTATTTTGCCACTAAAGAAAAATATAAAAGAAGTATTCCTGGTAGAATTATTGGTGTTACTAAAGACACTAATGGAAACAGAGCTTTAAGAATGGCTTTACAGACCAGAGAACAACATATTAAAAGAGAGAAAGCAACTTCTAATATTTGTACAGCACAGGTTTTATTAGCTGTTATGGCTGGTATGTATGCTGTTTTTCATGGAAAAGAAGGTTTACAATATATTGCGGATACTGTTCACAACAACACTAAAAAATTAGCCACTCAATTAGAAGATTTAGGTTTTAAACAAACCAACACTTCTTATTTTGATACTTTGCAAATTAAGGTAGATGCAAATCGTGTAAAGTCAATTGCAGAAGCTAAAGAAATCAATTTTAATTATATAGATGCAGAAACAATTTCAATTTCTGTAAACGAAACTGTTTTTAACAAAGAACTAACCGCTATTATTGCTGTTTTTGAAGATTTAAAAGGAGAAAAATTAGCCAATAGGGAATTGGACATAAATTTTGATGTAATTTCTAAAAATCTAAATAGAAATACTTCTTTTTTAGACAATCCTATTTTTAATACGTATCAATCTGAAACAGATATGATGCGTTATATTAAAAAATTAGAACGCAAAGATTTGGCATTAAATCATTCTATGATTTCTTTAGGTTCTTGTACAATGAAATTAAATGCTGCTTCAGAAATGCTACCTTTAAGCAATCCTCAATGGGGCAACATTCATCCATTTGTTCCTTTAAATCAAGCTGAAGGCTATCAAGAAGTATTACAAAAATTAGAAATACAATTGAATGTAGTTACTGGTTTTGCAGGCACTTCTTTACAACCAAATTCTGGTGCACAAGGAGAATTTGCTGGTTTAATGACTATTAGAGCATATCACTTAGCAAATGGAAATGGGCATAGAAACATTTGTATCATTCCAGCTTCTGCGCACGGAACTAATCCAGCATCTGCTGTTATGGCAGGTATGAAAGTTATTGTTACCAAAACTGACGAAAGAGGAAATATAGATGTTGCTGATTTACAAGAAAAAGCCGAATTACATTCTGATAATTTAGCTGCATTAATGGTTACCTACCCATCAACACACGGTGTTTTTGAAAGTGCTATTAAAGAAATTACCAGTATTATTCACAAACACGGTGGTCAGGTTTATATGGATGGTGCCAACATGAACGCACAAGTTGGTTTAACAAATCCTGCTACAATTGGCGCAGATGTTTGTCATTTAAATTTACATAAAACATTTGCTATTCCACATGGTGGCGGTGGTCCAGGAGTTGGCCCTATTTGTGTTGCACCACAATTGGTTCCTTTTTTACCATCAAACCCAATTATTTCAACTGGAGGAGAAAATGCAATTACTGCTATTTCTGCAGCACCTTGGGGCTCCGCATTAGCTTGCCTAATTTCTTATGGTTATATAAAAATGTTAGGTGCAAAAGGATTAACAAAAGCCACAAAATTTGCAATTTTAAATGCCAATTATATTAAAGAACGTTTAAATGGTCATTATAAGACATTATATACAGGAGAAAAAGGTAGAGCTGCGCACGAAATGATTATTGATTGTAGAGACTTTAAAGAACGTGGTATAGAAGTTACAGACATTGCCAAACGTTTAATCGATTATGGTTTCCATGCTCCAACGGTTTCTTTTCCTGTAAATGGCACAATGATGATAGAACCTACAGAATCTGAAAGTAAAGCAGAGCTAGATCGTTTTTGTGATGCCATGGTTTCCATTAGAAAAGAAATTGTAGAAGCTACCAAAGACGACACTAATAATATTTTAAAAAATGCGCCACACACCTTAGCAATGCTTACTAGTAGCGATTGGAATTTTCCGTACACAAGAGAGCAAGCTGCATACCCTTTACCTTATATAGAAGAAAATAAATTTTGGGCTTCTGTAAGAAGGGTTGACGATGCTTTTGGAGACAGAAATTTAATGTGTAGTTGTAATCCTATTGAAAATTACGTATAATAGTACATTTGCTCAAATAAATTAAAAATCTAATGAAAAAGTATATCTTTTACATACTAATTCTATGCTCAATTATTTCTTATTCTCAAAAAAGAAGTAATTACATTATTAGTGGTAATTTAAATTTTAATAGTACATCGTTTAATGATGATGATATAGATATTGAGGATGATGTTAACTTCTTTAGTTCTATAAAAGTTGGACATATTTCAAAAAACTCAAATTTAGAAATAGGATTTGGTTTAGCTTACAGTAAATTAAATAGAAATAATTTTAGCTCTTTTTCTGATGATGATTTTGAAACTATCACCGGCTTAATCTATGCAAGACAGTATTTTCCTTTAACGGATAAATTTGCTTTTAGTCTTTCTGGAGAGTTTGGTTATTCAAAAAGTTATTACGAAAATAGAGATGACTTTGATCAAAAAACGTACACTTTAGAATTTAAGACTGGATTAATTTATTTTGTTACAAAAAGAATTGGGCTTACCGCAGATTTTGGATCTATTGGTTATAATTCTAGTAAATTTAGAGAAATATCTGGAGACTCTTCAATAAATAACATCTTCTTTAATTTTAATCCATCCGATATAAGTTTAGGATTAGCTTTTTTATTTTAAATCTAGCTCAACATCATACAATTGCAAGCCAGAAGCTGGCGCAATATTTTTTAAAGGTTTTTTATCATTATTTTGTAACAAAGATTCCTTTATATATAGTAAATCAATATTGCCTTTTCCTAATTCGAATAAAGTTGCCATAATTAAACGTATTTGATAACGCAAAAAACCTTTTCCTCTAATTTTTAAGACATAACTTTTCTTAGGAAAAAAACTAGCTGTTAAAGTTGTATTTTCTATTATCTCACAAGAATCTAAACTTCTTTCTAAAATGGTTTCTTTAGAAGGTTTGGTACAATACTTATTAAAGTGATGTTTGCCTTCAAACAACTTCGCTCCTTTTTTCATTAATTCTATATCTAATTGTTCAGATAAAGAAGTTAATAGTGTAGCAGAAAATGGATGCGCTTTTTCTCCAAAGGAGAAATAATAATGATACTCTTTAATTTTAGCTGCATTTATAATATTAAAATTTGTTAGGACATTTTTAATACCAATAATTTTAAAATCTTGAGGAAAGTTATTATTTAAAGATTTAATAAAAGTTTCTTCCTCTATTTTTTTGTTTACAAAAAGTTGAACAAAGTACTTATTAGCAGAAACTTTGGCGTCTGTTCTGCTCATTCCAATAGTTTTATAAGCATCTTTAATTATGACAAAAGACAGGCTTTTATCCACGATATCGTGGATTGTTTTCGCATTAATTTGTTTTTGCCATCCAGAAAATCGAAACCCCAAAAACTGGATTTCTAAAAGATAAGATCGTGAAAATTTCATAAATTTTAAAATTATCGTTTTACATTTTTTTTTGCAAAAATGCCATTTTTATGAATTTCTTAAAATAAAAGGGGTAATTTTTATAAACATTTCATAAATAACTGTTAAAAAAAGCAAAAATACGTATATCACAATTTAACCCCCTTTTTTTTGAGAGGGGGTTACTCAAAAACAGGGGGTTAGGTCTACTTACGACTTGCTCATAAAAAATTTATATATATTTTTGGCTCAGTTCAATTAATTAAAAATCATTTAACACTAAAAGAACAAACATTATGAAAAAAGTATTTTTATCTCTATTATGCCTAGCTGGTTTAGTAGTAAATGCGCAAGAAGAAGAAAAAGGATCTTTTACAGTTAGCGGTAACGTAGATGTTTACGGAACAACTAATCTTATAGAAGGACCTGGTACTCCGGGTATATTAATTGCAAATCCAGAAAATGCAAATGCATTTGGTTTAGGTTTTGCTAATACCGTTTTTGCTTATGAAAAAGGTAAAGCTGGTGTTGTTGCAGATTTAGCATTTGGACCTAGAGCTGATGACGCTAACTTAGCAGGAGCTATCAACCAACTTTATGCTTACTATAACGTTAGTGATAAAGTAACTTTAACTGCAGGTCAGTTCAATACATTTTTAGGTTACGAGGTTATCAACCCAATGGCTAACTTTAACTACACAGTATCTTACTTATTTAACGCAGGTCCATTTTCTCATACTGGTGTAAAATTAGATTATGCAGCTTCTGAAGATTTTTCTTTAATGTTAGCTATTACTAATGCGCATGCTTTATCTAGTGCAGACGGTAACGCTACAGATGCAACTCAGTTAGGAGCTCAATTAGGATACAAAGGACAGTATTTAAACTTTATCTATGGTGCTGTAGATGCAACTAGCGCAAGTGACTGGTTTTTTGTAGACTATACTGGTGGGTTTGATTTATCTGACACTTTCTATGTAGGAATTAATGCTGCTTATGCAAACTCTAGTGATGCTGACACTGGTTATCAAGGTGTTGCTTTATACTTACAAAATTCATTCTCTGATACTTTTGCTTTAGGTTTAAGACCAGAACTTTTTCAAAACACTGGTGCAACTGAAACATCTGTAACTGCTATTACTTTAACAGCTAATACTTCTTTAACTGATAATTTAAAATTAATCACAGATTTAAGATTCGATTCTTCTGATGATATGATTATTGAAGGTATACCTGGAAAAGATAGTGTTTCTACTTTTACAGTAGCAGCTGTTTACTCTTTCTAATTAGAATACTAACTAAAATTAATATATATGAG
>CAYPHE010000119.1:0-7681 GCA_964410075.1 uncultured Polaribacter sp. | reverse complement strand
GATAAATATACTTGATAATAATGAAAAAAGCATACTATTTAAAAACTTGTGATACCTGCAAACGTATTTTAAATGAAGTAAACACAAACGGTTTTGATATTCAAGAAATTAAAACAAACCCTGTAACAGAAAACCAGCTACAAGAAATGTATGCTTTAACTAATAGTTACGAAGCCTTATTTAATAAAAGAGCGCGTTTGTATAAATCTGAAGGGCTGAAAGATAAAAATTTAGCAGAAAACGATTTTAAAGAATTATTATTAAAAGAATATACCTATTTAAAACGCCCTGTTTTTATTGTTGATGACCTTATTTTTGTAGGAAACAGTAAAAAAAATATAGATGCTTTAAAAGAGAAAGTTAACTAAAAGTTTCTTTTTACTTTGAAGAAATATGAATATCGGAAGATGTCATTACTTCCGATAATTCTTCCATTGTAATTTTAAGTTTTAACCCAAATAAAACCAAATTTTCGTCTTTACTAGAAGCTTTTAGTATTATTTCTGTAATATAATCTCCTTTTTCTAAAAAATAAAACTCAGCATTACCATCATCTCCTTTCATTCTAGCTAAAGTTTTCAATTTGTTCTTTTTAATGTATTTTTTAAAATCTTTTTGAAGTGTATTGTCTTCATTTTTAAAAACCATTAATTTAAAATCGCTCGTTTTTTTAATCAATTCTTTTAAATCTTCTTGGTCAGTATCATTTAAAAAAGAACCAGCAAAAGATGCAGATAAGTTTAATGAAAATGCAGATTGATCTTTATGGGTTTTGTAAAATTTTTTAAATGTTGGTTCTTGAGCAGAAATACTTATTGTAAAAATTGTTACTAGAGTTAAAATAATTTGTCTCATAAGATACTTGGTTTTATTACTCGACGATTCGATAATTAAATTGTTACATCAATAATTTTAAATGAGTAATTAGTCCATCATTTAGCGTTTCTGTATTTTTGTGGTACGAAATAAAATTTTATTCTTAAAGATTATGTTTTCAAAACAAGCCAATACTATTTTTGACAGCGTTATAAAAACCTATAAAAGCAATCCAGAAATAGAGCAAAAATGTAGCAATCCGTTTCATAAAGATGAAGATTTACTTTCTTTTTTATTATTCGAAAAATGTTGGATAGACGCTACACAATGGGCTTATGAAGATGTAATTAGAGACCCAAATATAAATGCTGATGATGCATTGGTTTTGAAACGAAAAATTGACGCTTCCAATCAGGTAAGAACAGATACTGTTGAATTTATTGACAGCTATTTTTTAGACAAATACAAGAATGTTACCGTAAAGGAAAATGCTAAAATTAATTCAGAAAGTCCTGCTTGGGCAATTGATAGGTTATCTATTCTGGCTTTAAAAATTTACCACATGCATTTGGAAACAATTCGTGAAGATGCAAGTACAACTCATAAAGAAAATTGTCAAAAAAAACTAGCTGTTCTTTTAGAGCAAAGAGTAGATTTATCTACTGCTATTGATGATTTACTTGAAGATATTGCTAATGGCAATAAATACATGAAAGTTTACAAGCAAATGAAAATGTATAACGACGATGAGTTGAACCCTGTTTTGCGTGCCAATAAAAACTAATTGTTTTGCAAACGGAAAAGAAAAAACTACTCGTTATTCGATTGTCTGCAATGGGTGATGTTGCAATGGCAAACCCCGTTTTAAAAGCTGTTTTAGAGCAAAACAAAAACTTAGAAATAACCATTTTAACACGTGCTTTTTTTGCTCCTATTTTTAAAGAGCTACCTAATGTTTCTGTAATTATTGCAGACGTAAACGGAAAACATAAAGGTTTTAGTGGATTATTTAAATTATACAAAAACCTAAAAGCGCAAGGTTTTTTTGCAATTGCAGATTTGCATAATGTTTTACGAACAAATATTTTAAAAGTATTTTTTTTAGGTAAAAATTTCTATCAAATTGATAAAGGCAGAAGAGAAAAAAAAGACCTAATAACTGGTAACAACAGAGTTCAATTAAAAACTACACACCAACGTTATGCTGATGTATTTAAAGCCATAGGGCTGTCTTTAGATTTATCCAAACCTACATTTTTTAAAAGACAACCATTACCTAAAACCACAAGTGTATTTTTAAAAAACAAATCGTCTAAAAAACTAATTGGTATTGCTCCTTTTGCAGCGCATAAAGGAAAAATGTATCCTTTAGAAAAAATGAAAGTTGTCGTTGAAGAACTAAGTAAAAAATATGCAATTGTTTTATTTGGTGGAAAAAATGATGCTAATCAACTGGAAAAATTATCCGTAAATGAAAATGTGTTTTCAATAGCTGGCAAATTAAATTTTGCAGCAGAATTAAATACCATTTCTAATCTAGATTTAATGATTTCAATGGATTCGGGCAATGGTCATTTAGCAGCAAATTATGGTGTAAAAGTTGTCTCTATATGGGGGGTTACCCATCCTTTTGCTGGTTTTGCTCCTTTCAACCAACCAGCAACATACGCTTTACTACCAGATTTAAATCAATTTCCCAAAATACCAACTTCTATTTACGGAAATAGGTATCCCGAAGGTTACGAAAATGCTGCTGCAAGTATATCGCCAAAAAGAATCATAGAAAAAATAGAAGCTATTCTTAAAGCTTAACTAAACTTTCGTTCTACAATTTCCATAAAACGAGTCTCCAATTCTTCTTGCTTAGACCAATCGTAGTCTGGTTTTACCATTTTATGAATAAACTTCTTAGCTTCTTTTTCCGTTTTAAACGTATTCAACTGAGAAACTACTCTATTATAATCTTCTTGACTTCCATTAAATAGGTTTTTTACAAAAGCAATTCTATCATTCAGCCCAATATTAATGGTACCTACCAATCTATCATTTAAAGATTTTTGTACAGGCATATCAAACAAATTCGCAGCAACATCAATTGAAATGGTATCCTTCAGCTCCTCTTCTAAAGTGCTTTTTTTCGTCTCAACAATAGTTTCTGAATTCTTTTTTTCAATAGCTTCTTCTTTCTCAGAGAACATAATTTGTTCTAACTCATCAAAAGGTTGTTCTATTTCTTCTTCTGCAACAAACTGAGCCACTTTTGGAGCTTCTTTTTCAGTTTCTTCCAAGTTATGTACTATTTTATCTTCTTTAATTTCAGGTTTTTCTTCAACATTATTTTCTTTTATTGCAATAGCTTCTTCAACCTTTTCTAATAATTCTTGTTCAGTTGTTTCTAAATTTGGAGTTGTGTTTACATACTCTTCTACAAAAGCCAATACAGATATTTTTTCATGAAGTTTAGTTGCTTTTTCTTTTAGTGCAAAAATATCTTCTTTGTCTTTTAATGTTAATATTTCGTGAGCCAAACTCATTAAATCTGCTACCAATCTTTTGTGCATAAGTTGTTCTTTATAGTTGAATTCTACTTGTTTTTATTGCTAAATTTGCTACTTGCATAAAAACAAAATGCTTATTTTTAATTTCTAAAATTACAAAATGTTTCTCGAAAATACCGTAAATCATACAGAACAATTTGGTTGGATAGAAGTAATCTGTGGTTCTATGTTTTCGGGTAAAACAGAAGAATTAATAAGACGCTTAAAACGAGCACAATTTGCCAAGCAACGTGTAGAAATTTTTAAACCTACGGTTGATGTTCGTTATGATGAAGAAGAAGTTGTTTCTCATAACGATAATCGAATTCGTTCTACACCCGTTCCTGTTTCTTCTAACATTCGTTTATTAGCTAACGATGTTGATGTTGTTGGTATAGATGAAGCTCAATTTTTTGATGATGAAATTGTAGCTGTTTGTAACGATTTAGCAAATAGAGGTATTCGCGTAATTGTAGCTGGTTTAGATATGGATTTTAAAGGAAATCCTTTTGGACCAATGCCAGCACTAATGGCAACAGCAGAATATGTAACCAAAGTACACGCAGTTTGTACAAGAACAGGCAATTTAGCCAACTATAGTTTTAGAAAAGCACAAAATGATAATATTGTTATGCTTGGCGAAACCGAAGAATATGAGCCTTTAAGCAGAGCTGCTTTTTATAAAGCAATGCAAGCTCAAAAAGAAAAAATACGTTCCGAAAAAAATACTGGAAACGATTCGGCTGACAGTAAAATAAATTCAGCATTATAGTATGAACAACCATGTTACTGTTTTAGAAATTGATGGTAATGCATTGTTGCATAACTTGAATTATTTTAAGCAAAAGTTACATTCAACAACAAAAATTTTAGCAGTTGTTAAAGCATTTGGCTATGGTAGTGATAGCGTACAAGTTGCTAAATATCTAGAAAATAAGGTAGATTATTTTGCGGTCGCATACGCTCATGAAGGAATTGCTTTAAGAGAAGCATCAGTAAAAACTCCAATTTTAGTTTTGCATCCTCAAATAGCCAATTTGCAATTGTGTATCGATTATAATTTAGAACCCAATTTATACAATTTTAAAATTTTTGGGGGATTTAAAACGCTAGCAGAAAAAAATGAACTAAATGAATATCCAATCCATATCAAGTTTAATACTGGATTAAATAGATTGGGCTTTATAAAAAATGATACTGAAAAAATTCTAAGTCTACTAGCTAATCAAAAACACATAAAAATACAATCCTTATTTTCTCATTTAGCAGCAAGCGAAGATTTGAATGAAGAAAAATTTACTAAAAATCAGATCAACCAATTTAAGGAAATTACAGAGCAATTTTATAACCATCTAAAATACAAACCCATCTTACATCTTTTAAACACTTCTGGTGTTATTAATTTTACTGATGCGCAGTTTGATATGGTTAGAACAGGAATTGGTCTTTACGGTTTTGGAAACACTCCAGAAGAAACCAAAAAACTAAAAAATACACATAATTTAAAATCTGTTATATCGCAAATTCATACCATTACCAAAGGAGAAACTGTAGGTTATAATCGAGCTTTTATTGCAAAAGAAACAACTAGAACAGCCACAATACCTATTGGTCATGCAGATGGTTTGTCTAGAAAATTAGGTAACAAAAAGTACAATATTCTTGTAAACAACCAACAAGCACCTATTATAGGAAATGTTTGTATGGATATGATTATGGTTGATGTAACAAATATCGATTGCCTAGAAGGTGATGAAGTTGTTATTTTTAGCACTCAAAAGGCTATTTTAGAGATTGCTAAATTAGCAGATACCATATCTTATGAAGTTTTAACAGGAATTTCAACACGTGTTAACAAAATGTTAAAGCAATAATTTTTTTTACTATATTGCACCTAACTAACACATAAAAAAGTCAAATATAATGGGAATGTTAAAAGAATTTAAAGCATTTGCACTAAAAGGAAACCTAGTAGATATTGCCGTAGGTTTTGTTATGGGTGCAGCTTTTAAACAAGTAGTTACCTCATTTACAGGAGGCATTGTATCTCCGTTAATTGGTCTGGTATTTAAAGCGGACTTTAAAGATTTAAAATGGATTGTAAAAGAAGGTGTAGCTGACGCAACAGGAAAAGTTTCCGGAGAAGTTGCTGTTCTGTATGGAGATTTTCTTACAAACGTAATTGACTTTATAATTGTAGCATTTGTAATGTTTATGGTTATTAAAGGTATTAATGCAACTAAGAAAAAAGAAGAACCTAAACCAGAAGCTCCTAAAGGGCCAAGTCAAGAAGATTTATTAGCTGAAATTAGAGATTTATTAGCTAAAAAATAATTAAATATTGACTTACTAATTATAAAAAATCCTGAGTGGTACTCAGGATTTTTTTTTAGTTAAAAAAACTTCTCAGTCTATAGTTTTAAGAATATTCAAAAAATCCTTTCTATCAATTTCTCTAGCTCCTAAACTTGCCAGATGGTCATTATAAATTTGGCAATCTATTAAGCGATAATTCTTTTTTGTTGCCAAATAAATAAATGCCAATTTTGACGCGTTAGATACTTTACTAAACATACTTTCTCCGCAAAAAACACCATTAATTTCAAGTCCATATAACCCTCCTACCAACTCATTATCTTTCCAAATCTCTATAGATTTTGCAACACCTTTTTTATGTAAATTTATATAGGCTTTTTCCATATCATTAGTAATCCAAGTTCCTAAATCATCATTTCTTTTTATGGTTTTACATTGATGAATTACTCTTTCAAAAGTTTTATTTTCTGTAACTATAAAGGCATTATCTCTCAATACCTTTCGCATAGATTTAGATATTTTTATTTCATTAGGAAACAACACCATTCTTTCCAAAGGACAATACCAAACTATAGGTTCATTTTCAGAAAACCATGGAAAAATTCCGTTTCTATATGCATAAATCAATCGTTTACTAGACAAATCTCCTCCTAAAGCAATAATACCTTCTTTAGAAGTGAACTCATAAGCCGGGAATTTAATTTCTTCTGTTAGCCAGAACATAAATTTAAATTTCAGCGAAATTAATAAAATCACAAAAAACAGTTAATCAAATAGAAAATTTCTAAAAAGCTAACTTATAGTTAGTATTTTTGCAAATCGTTCTAAAAATGGAATTAGCTTTTAAGCATGAAAAAAATTAGAAGAAAAAAAAGAGAGAAAACAAGTAGCGAAAAAGCATACTTGTTACACAACTACTACTCTAGAACTGGTTTTTATATGTTTATTTGGGAAAGTTTAAAAAAAGCTTTTTTACCAATAATAATAGTTGTTGTTGCCTTATTTCTTGTTGATAGGTATGTTTTTGACATTAACGATGGCCTAGAACAAATTACAGAAACATTTTCTAAACCAGGTATTTTTACCTTTTTCTTTATCTCTGAAACTTTATTGGGCTTAGTACCTCCAGAAATTTTTATTGCCTGGACAAAAAAAACTACTGATCCTTTAATAAACTTAACAATTCTTGCAACATTATCTTACCTAGGTGGTTTACTTTCTTATTACATAGGAAAAGGAGCTTTAAAAATTAAAGCAGTTAAATTATACCTAGAGGTTAAAATGGCAAAGCATTTAAAAAACACTAGCAAATGGGGTGGTTTTTTAATTCTTGTAGGTGCATTACTACCTGTTCCTTTTTCTATTTCTTGCATGGCTGCTGGTATGATAAGGTATTCATTTAAAAACGTAGTTTTATTTGGTCTGTTTCGTTTTTTACGATTTGGACTTTACGCTTGGGCAATATTTAAAGTAGTAGATTAGCAATATGGGATTAAACAATAACGATATTTTTAAAAAGCTACGTGTAGCTCACAAATTAAGAGACACAGATATTATAGAAATTTGTGCCTTGGTAGATTTTAAGGTTACCAAAAGTGAAATAGGTGCTATTTTTAGAAAAGAAGACCACCCAAAATATATGGAATGTGGTGACCAATTTCTTCGTAACTTCTTAAATGGATTAATTATCCATCTTCGTGGACCAATGCCTGCTAAGAAATAAGTTTTCTACTGATTCTCTTTTCTTTTAAGTTTCATATAAATTTAACAGAAATTCTTAAAGAATTTCAATAAGTCTAGTTAAGTTTTTTTTAAGTAAATCAAAAGAGTTTAAATATTTTCTTTACACAAGTTCATCTGCTTTGTTCACAAAATGCAATAGTACTTTATTAACAAAGTTTCATTACTAATTAACGTGAGTTCGATATAACTTTTTTAGTTTATAAATGTTATTTTACTGAAAATTAACTGATTGTCATTTCGAACATTGCTGAAATTTAAATGTATTTAAA
>CAYPHE010000118.1:0-7701 GCA_964410075.1 uncultured Polaribacter sp. | reverse complement strand
TTTTTTTATTAATTTCATACAAAAACACAATAATTTTAAGATATTTTAAATATAGAATTAAAATTTGCATCAAAATTTACATCAATTGCATCAAATACACTACTATTTTCTAGCTCTTAAAAATATATTTGATGCAACAAATGTTAACCCTAAGTTAAAATTAACCAATTAACAAATCATAGTTAACAAAGTACTAAACAAATTTTTGATGAAAAAAATTCAATTAACTTTAAGACTACTAACTTTACTTATAATACTATCTGTTTCTCAGTTAAGTATTGCGCAAACCACACTAACTGTAAAAGGGGTGGTTAAAAATTCTAACAATGAACCTATTCCCGGTGTCAGTGTTATTGTAAAAAATACTAACAACGGACAGTTAACTGATTTTGATGGTAACTATACCATAAAAAACGTAAAAAAAGGAGATATTCTAGAATTCTCTTCTATAGGATTAGAAACAAAAGAAATAACTATAGGAGATTCAACAACTATAAATGTAATTTTAAAAGAGTCTGTAACAAACTTACAAGAAGTTGTTGTAATAGGTTATGGTACATCTCTTAAAAAAGATTTGACTGGTGCTGTAGCTTCTATAAAAGTAAGTGAAATAGCAGAACAACCTGTTGGTAATGTAGACCAAATATTACAAGGGCAAGCATCTGGTCTTACCGTTACACGTTCTTCTGGACAACCTGGTGGAGCTGTTTCTGTAAGAGTTAGAGGGGTAACTTCTTTAACAGGAAATAACGAACCTCTTTATGTAATTGATGGTGTTATTGTAAACTCTGCAGGAAGCAATTCTTTTGATTTCTCACAATTTAGCGGAGGTGGAGGACAAACACAAGTTAGTCCACTTTCTACCCTAAACCCTTCAGATATAGAATCTGTTGAAATATTAAAAGATGCGGCGGCGGCGGCCATTTATGGTTCACAAGCATCTAATGGTGTAATTTTAATTACCACTAAAAGAGGAAAAAATGGTGTGGCTAAAGTAACTTTAGAGTCTTATTATGGTGTTCAATCTGTTTATAAAACGTACGACATGATGAACCTTAGAGAATATGCACAATTTAGTAACGAAGCAAGAAATACAATTGGGCAACCCCCTCTACCCCAATTTGAAAATCCTGCTATTTTAGGAGATGGAACAGATTGGCAAGATGCTATTTTCAGAATAGCTCCTATTACAAGTAACCAATTGTCTGTAACAGGAGGAAATGATAAAACAAAGTACTATACCTCTCTTAGTTTTTTTGAACAAGACGGAATTCTAATTAACACAGATTTTAGAAGATTTGGAATGCGTTTAAATTTAGATCATAAGTTTAGTGATCGATTTAAAATAGGAAATAATATTAACTTTAGTAATTCTTTAGAAACTGTTGGACTTAATGATGCCGAATTTGGAATTATTGCAACTTCTTTAAGACAAACACCAGACATTCCTGTTCGCCTGTCTGATGGTTCTTTTGGAGCGCCAGATCAAGAATTAGGTCTTGGAACTGACCAAGCAGTAAATCCTGTATTTTGGTCTTCTATTAGAAGTACTACTTTAGAACGCTATAAAATTAATGGAAACTTCTTTGCTGAACTAGAACTTTTAGACGGTCTTTCTTTTAGAAGTGATATTGGTTATGATTACAATACAACCCGTAGCGAAGCTTTTAATCCAACCTATCAGTTTGGGCAAGTAATAAACAATATAAATACTTCATTTAAATCTTCAGCCGAATCTTTCTTTTGGTTATTTAAAAACTATTTTACCTACAATAAAGAATTTGGAAAACATAATTTAAGTGTTTTATTAGGTACAGAAGCTCAAGAAGGTATCTTTAAACTTCTTTCTGGTCAACGTTCAGATTTTCCTAGTAATGATTTAACTGGTCTAAACACGGGTGATGTAGATACTTCTGTAGCTCAATCAAACGAGTCTGGATTTAGTCTTATTTCTTATTTTGGTAGAGTCAACTATAATTTTAATTCTAAATATTATGTATCTGCTTCTTTAAGATACGATGGTTCTTCAAAATTTGGTCCAGGAAATCGTTTTGGTTATTTCCCTTCGGTTTCTGGTGGTTGGGTTTTAAGCGAAGAATCTTTTTTAGAGGACAGTAATCTTATCAATTGGTTAAAAATAAGAGCTGGATACGGTACTAGTGGAAATCAAAATATTGCGAACAACTTATTTTTAGAATCTTTAAGTAATACACCTACGGCTTTTGGTAGTGGTTTTATATTGCAAAATTTTGCAAATCCAGACATCACTTGGGAATCTTTAATTTCTCCTAACTTTGGTGTAGAAGTTGGTTTATTAAACGACAAAATACGTTTAGAAGTAGACCTTTATCAAAAAACTTCTAGAGATTTTTTAGCGCCAAGACCTTTGCCAAGTATTTTTGGAACACACAATGCACAAGCTTTTCTTGGTGTAAACCCTCCTACGGTAAATTTTGGAGAAATGACCAATACTGGTATAGACATCAACCTAAAAACAAGAAATATAGATACGGGTAAATTTAGCTGGTCAACTGACTTGATATTTTCTTCTTACAGAAACGAAATTAAAAAATTAGTAAATGAAGACGATGCAATTGTTGGTTTCTTTGCTTTTGGACAGCCTTTAACAAGAACAGTTGTTGGTAGATCAATTGGTCAGTTTTATGGTTTTGTTACAGATGGTTTATTCAGATCTCAAGAAGAATTAGATAATGGGCCAATTCCTGAACAGAATGTAAATGCTCAAAATCCTGAGTTTACAGGAACTTGGTTAGGAGATATTCGATTTAAAGATTTAGATGGAGATGGTGTAATTACAGATGATGACAGAACATTTATTGGAGATCCTAATCCAGATTTTACATATAGTATTACAAATAAATTTAAGTATGGAATGTTTGATATATCTGTTTTTATGCAGGGGTCTTATGGTAATGATATTTACAACTGGACTAGAACAATTACGGAAGGAATGCAAATAATTTCATCGAACCAATCAGTAGATGTTGCTAACCGTTACTCCGCTTCTAATCCAGATGGAGTTTTGCCAAGATATATAAGTGGTAATCCTAACGGAAATGATAGAATTTCTGATAGGTTTATAGAAGATGGTTCTTATTTAAGAATTCAAAATGTTACTTTGGGATGTACTTTACCAAGTTCCTTTTTTGGTGAAAATTCTTTTATCAATCAGTTAAGAATTTATAGTACAATACAAAACTTACATACGTTTACAAACTACTCTGGGTACGATCCAGAGGTTGGTTCCTTTAACCAAAATGCTATTCTTTCCGGAGTAGATTTTGCGCGCTATCCAGTTCCTAGAACAATAACTCTTGGTCTTAATGTTCAATTTTAATGATTTACAAAAGAAATATTTTAAAGATGAAAAGCATATATAAATTTTTAGTACTATTTACAATTACTATAGCAATAGGTGCTTGTTCTAATGATTTTTTAGAACAACCCGTTCAAGACACAATCGTATCAGATAATTTTTATCAAACAGATGATCAGTTACTAACGGCAACCGCTGCCTTATATGGTAGACCTTGGTTTTATTACAACGATAAATTTAGGTGGGCAATGGGAGATTCTTACGCTGGTAACGCTGTAGGTAGCTTTCAAGATCTTGTACAATTTGTCAATTTTTCTATGAATCCAAACAACACCTTTATGATAGAAGGTTGGGAATCTTATTGGGTAGTTGTTACAGTTTCTAACTCTGTTTTAACAGCAATAGAAGAAAACCTTGGACAAGATGTTACAGATGATATAAAAAATTCTGCAAAAGGAGAAGCTCTTTTTATGAGAGCTATTGCCTATTTTCATTTAGCTCGTTTGTGGGGTCCGTTACCAATTTTAGATAAAGTAACTATAGATACAAATAATCCTTTACAAAAGAATACGGTAGAGAGTATGTATCGTTTTATAAGAGAAGATTTAGAAATGGCAGCAGAATTATTACCTCTGCAACAAAATGATAAAAAAAGAGTTGGTAAAACTGCAGCATGGTCTTATTTAGCTAAACTCCATTTAACTCAAAAAAATTATGATGAAGCCCTTCGTTACTCTGAATTGGTAATTAATAGTGGTATTCATGCGCTAGAAGAAAACTACCAAGACCAATTTATCAACCCAAATTTTGAAAGTCCAAATAACGAATCAATTTTTGCACTTCAGTGGTTTGTAAATTGCTCTCTTTGGGGCACACAAAATACAAACCAAGCTTATTTTGCAGCTTCTGGTACACTTACAAAATCTGGTGATGGCTGGGGAACTTGCCAACCAAGTATAGACTTACAAAGAGCATATGAATCTGGAGATTCTAGACGATTCTGGACACTAATGGATCCTGGTAATTTTTACGAAGAATTAGACACAGCAAATGGGGGATTTCAAGTACCTAATTCTGGATTAACTACCACATTAGCTGGTTTTAGAAAATATATCGCAGGATCTCCAGATGAGTATGGAAGTAGTGTGTGTTTTATGCGAACAGAACTACCTACACACATGATGCGTTATGCAGAAGTTTTATTAATACAATCTGAAGCTATTTTAAAAGACGCTCCTTTTACAACAGCTCCTAAAGCTTTAAACGCTATAAATACAGTAAGAAGAAGAGCTGGTTTACCTGTAAAAACAGTAATTACATTAGATGATATTTTACAAGAACGTAGAATAGAATTGGCGTTAGAAAACAAATATTGGTTTGACTTACAACGTATAGATCGCACAAAAGCAATCGCTATGATAAGTAACCAAGAAAGAGGTATAAATATTAACAATAGCCCAAGTGAAGTAAGCACTAATAAAGTGGTACCTAGTGAAAGTGATTTTCTTTTCCCGATTCCTTCAGGAGATTCTGACTTCTTGTCTGATGAAGACCCTGTAGATTATTACGCTAACAACCAACAACAATAGAAACATTATGTTGAAAAAATTTTATTATTTAACACTACTTATTGCAGGATTAGGAACAATAATTTCTTGCGAAACAGAAGACAATACAGATCCAAACATTGCTGTATTTATAGCTCAAACTACAGACAATTCTATTGAATTAAACACTGGTTTCCCAGGAGATTTAATAACTGCAGAGGGTTTTGATTTAGGCGAATTAGAAAATATTGTTTTTGATAATACAATAGAAACCGTATTCAACCCTTCGTTAAACTCTAGTGTAGCTATCTTTTTTACCGTACCTTTTAATGAAGAAAAAGGGAGCCGTTTTGGACAGCAAGACATCTTGTTTACTTTTAAATCTGGCAATATACTAAGTAAGTCATTTACAATTCTTCAACCAGAACCAGAAATTAATAATACCATACCTGCACTACCGCTAATAGGAGAAACAGTTATTATTGATGGAGACTGGTTACAAAATACTTCAGAAGTACTATTTGAAGATCTTTCCTTAGAATTTACACAACTTTCTGGAGATCGTATTTCTGTTGCAATACCAGATACTATTACCGAAGCTAGAGGATCTTTATCTATTACAACCCCAGGAGGAACAACTACAAAAACAATAAATTTCGATTTAGGTTTTGAATTATTTGTAATTACAGATTTTGATGGAGGCGGTTTATTACCAAGTCCTTGGCAATCTTTTGGAGATGTAGCTTCAGACGGAGTTATTGCTGGTGACTCAGAAAGTGATGGAGATTACTTTGAGCAAGTATGGGACGGAGATTTATCTTCTGGTTTTATTGTCTCTCAATCTAGTGTTTCTTTTACTCCACTTATTCCAGCCACAAGCTTAGAAGGAAAAACCATTAACGACGTATTTTTAAGGGTTGATGTAAATTGTGGAAATACACCGCAAACTACCTTAAACTTTATTTTAGTAGATGGTCCTAACGATTCTTCCGACGGAAATGTAAACTGGCAATATTCATTCTTAAAAGAAACTTGTGGATGGGAAACCGTTGAAATAAACCTAAGTCAATTTGGTTATGGATACAACCCTTCTAACCTTGATAGACAAATTAATTTTGGTAATATCTTAAGAATAAAAGCAAGTACAAACATTTATGGTCCTCCAGCTGCGCAGATGATCCAATTTGATAATGTAAGTTTAATAGTAAAATAATAGGATACAAAGAACATTCAAATGAAAAAACACAGCACTATATATTTATTTATAACCTTAGTATTAACACTTGGCTTATATTCTTGTAATGAAGACGACAACGAAATCGAATTTAATACAATTCCCGTTGCTAACGAAGCACAAGATATTAAACCTACAGAATTTAGAGCCTCTTGGGAACCTATTTTCCGTTCTTCTGGTTATGAACTAGACATTTCTGAAAGCGAAGCTTTTTCGACATTTATTTCTGGTTACAATGCAAAACCTGTAAATAAATTTGAAGAAATTATTACAGGTTTAACTAATAATACATCATATTATTATAGAGTTAGAGGCATCTTAGATGGCAAACCAACAGCAAATTCTAATACAATTAGTGTACTTACTCGTTTAATTACAGAAGAAGATGTAACCCTAAAATCTAGCACAAACTTCTTTGTAGGTGTAGCAGTTAATCCAGATAGAGTTAAAGACCCAGAGTATATGGAAGTATACGCAAAAGAATTTAATAGTGTTACTGCAGAAAATGCTATGAAAATGGCAAATATTTTTAAAGGTCTAGATAATATGATGAATATTTCATACGATTGGTCTAAATCTGACGCTATTGTTGATTATGCAGAAGCTAATGGAATGAATATTCACGGACACGCTTTAATTTGGCACGAAAGCGTACCTTCTGCTTTAGAAAATTTTACTGGAACAGATGCAGAGTTTGAAGCTATTGTAGAAGATTATATTACAACTACTGTAACAAGATACAAAGGTAAAGTAGACTCTTGGGATGTTGTAAATGAAGCTATTGCAGATAATAGGTCTAGCCTAAGACCGACAATTTTCCGCCAAAGAATGGGTGAAAATTATGTTGAAAAATGTTTTCAGTTTGCTAGAAATGCAGATCCAGATGTAAAATTATTTTATAACGACTACAACATGGTTACCGATGCTTTAAAAAGATCTGGAGCACTTAATTTGGTAGATGATTTAATAAGTAAAAACTTAATTGATGGAGTTGGCTATCAAATGCATATTAATATAAACTCTCCTAGTGAAACTGAAATGCAACTAGCTACAAATGAACTAATTAATAGAGAACTTTTAATTCACTACTCAGAGCTTGATGTTAGAACAAATACTGATGGCCAATTAACAGAATTTACAGAACAGGTAGCATTTTCACAAAGAAACAAAGTAAGTCAAGTAACAAGAGTATATAATAACATACCAGATAATTTAAAGTATGCGCTAACTATTTGGGGACTTAAAGACGATGACTCTTGGATAACACCAAGATTTGGTAATATAGATTGGCCTTTATTATTTGATGAATCTTTTGGTAAAAAAGAAGCCTATTTTGGTTTTATAGAAGGACTTCAATAAAAAAATAAAATCCACAAAAGTTAAATAGCTTTTGTGGATTTCGTGTAAACATTTATATTTAAAAATTATACCAACTGCAAATTTTGCATTTTTACGAAAGTACAGACATGACAAAAACAACCACTATAAAAATAGTATTATTAGCTATAAACTTATTATTATTTATTAGTTGTGCTAACACTATTTCTGAATCAAAAAAACAACCTATAGATTTCGAAAAAAAA
>CAYPHE010000117.1:0-7730 GCA_964410075.1 uncultured Polaribacter sp. | reverse complement strand
TAAGGACTCGAAAAATAAAAACTATGGCAATATCTTTAAAAGGAGATCAAGAAATAAGCAGTGTACCAAATACAAAAAGCAAAGCACTTCGCATTAATCTAAATAATCATATTTACGGAACCTTTGCAGAAATTGGTGCTGGGCAAGAAACAGCAAGAAACTTTTTTAGGTCTGGTGCTGCTTCTGGAACCATTGCCAAGGCAATGAGTGCTTACGATAAAGATTTTTCTGATGCCATTTATGGTATTGAAGATGACAGAAGATACGTAACACAATCTCGTTTAAAGAAGATGCTGGGTCATGAAATCAACTTGATGGAAGATCGTTTGAGTAGAGAAAAACACCCTGATAAATTATTTTTTAGCTATGCAAATACACTAACCACTATAGATTTAGCAAGAAAATTTAAAGGTCATGGTTGGGTTGGTATTCGTTTTCAACTAGACCCTCTAGAAGATTATAATGAAATTGTTTTACACCTTCGTTTTAAAGAAACCGATGCCCGTTTACAACAAGAAACCTTAGGAATACTAGGAGTTAATCTAATTTACGGTGCCTTTTATTTAAATGATAGTCCAAAAGAATTGATAAAGTCGTTTTACCATAATTTAGGTAATCATCAATTAGAAATTGATATGATTAACTTTTCTGGCCCTCGTTTTATGTACGTAGACAATAGATTAATGAGTTTACAATTACTAAAAAATGGCATGACAAATGCAGTAATGTTTGGTCCTGATGGTAACAATTTACTGCCAGCTCAAGTATTATACAAAAAGAATATTTTAGCTTTACGAGGTAGCTTTAGACCAGTAACTAAGGTAAATATGGACATGTACGAAAAGTCTAAAGAGTTGTTTTTAGCAGAAAAGAAAGTAGACAAAAACAATACTCAAATTATTTTTGAAATTACCTTAAGTAACCTTGCTGCTGAAGGAAAAATAAACGAAAGAGACTTTTTAGATCGTGCCGAATTACTTTGCTCTTTAGGACAGAACGTAATGATTACCAGTTTTCAACAATATTTTAAACTGGTAGAATATTTTAGCGAATTTACCAAAGAAAGAATGGGCTTAACAATGGGGGCTCAAAACTTAATTCAAATCTTTGAAGAACAATACTATAGAGAAGTTAGCGGAGGTATTTTAGAAGCTTTTGGTAAACTTTTTAATAGAGATTTAAAAGTATACATCTATCCTTATCACGATCAGAAAAACGACACGTACATTACTACTGAAAATTTAAAAGTTCACCCAAGGGTTGAAGAACTTTTTAAATATTTTAAACACAACGGTAAAGTAATTAATATTGATGATTTTAATAAAGAACACTTAGATATTTTCTCTAGAACCGTACTTAAAATGGTTATGAAGGGTCAAAAAGGTTGGGAAGAAATGCTACCTGAAGGAATTGCAGAAACAATTAAGCAAAAAAGATTGTTTGGCTACTCTTCAAGAAAGTTTAATTAAACTTTTTAGTATCTTTTTAGTCTAAACACAAAAAACGAATTGAAGGACGAATCTCTTTTAATAGCGCAGCTTATTAACCCTAAAACAAAAGATAGCGCTTTTAAAACATTAATAACACTTTACAAAGAGCGTTTGTATTGGCACATTCGTAAGATTGTAATTGTTCATGATGATGCTGATGACGTGCTACAAAACACGTTTATTAAAGTGTTTCGAAATATTGATAAATTTAATCAAAACAGTAAATTATTTTCTTGGATGTATCGAATTGCAACTAATGAATCTATTACATTTATTAATAAAAAAGCAAAAAAGAAAAATTTAGATATTGCTGATTATCAACAAGTACTAACTGGTACTTTAGAAAGTGACGATTTTTTTTCTGGTGATGAAATTCAGTTAATTTTGCAAAAAGCCATTGCTACTTTACCGCAAAAACAACAACTTGTTTTTAACATGAAGTATTTTGATAATATTAAGTATGATGAAATGTCTGATATACTAGAAACTTCTGTTGGTGCCTTAAAAGCATCTTATTTTCACGCAGTAAAAAAAATTGAAGCCTATATAAAAAATAAAAGTCATTAAACTTTTTTAAAGAAATAGTGTCAAAGAATAAATGAAAAAAGAACTCGAAAATAGCGAAGCATATTTAAAGTCAATTTTAAAAAATAGTAATGGATTTAAAACTCCAAAAAACTATTTTTCAGAATTTGATACTTCATTAGACATAAAAGTCTTTGAAGAAGAACTTCCTAAAAAAACTGGTTTTACTATTGCTGATAATTATCTAAAAAGTGTAGATGATCAAATTCTAAATTCGCTATCTCAACAAAAAGAAAACAAAGGCAAAGTTATTCTAATAAAAACATTACAACCTTGGCTAGCTATTGCAGCTATTTTTGTAATTTCTTTATGTGTAAGTGTTTTTTATGTTACAAATAAGACAGAAACCATAACTTTTGATGACATTGCTCAAACCGATATTGAGTATTGGATAAATAACAATGCTGATTTATTAACTTCTATTGAATTAGAAACTGTTTTAAAAGAAGAAAATTTAGAAGAAACTAATTTTGATTTTACAGAAATTTCTTCTGATGAGTTAGAAGATTATTTGTTAAATGAAAACGATATTGATATTTATACCGAAATATAAAAAACAAACTTGTTACCGTATATCATGAAAAATTTAAAATTACTTTTTTTCCTATTCTTTTCTATAATTGTATTGTCTTTATATTCTCAAGAAAAAAGACCAAACAAAGAAAAAATTAAAGAATTAAAGATTGCATTTTTAACTGAAAAATTAGATTTAACTGTTAAAGAAGCTGAAAAATTTTGGCCTGTATACAATAAACACGATGCTATTCTACGAGAAATTAGGATTGATGAAAATTTAAAAATCAGAAAAAAAATTAAAAGTGCTGGTAGTCTAGATAATATTTCTGATGCTGATGCTGAAAAACTGGTTAAAGAAAAAATAGAATTAGAAACTAGGCTAATAAAAGAAAATAAAAGTTTTATAAGAGAATTAAGTACTTTTTTACCCTATAATAAAATTCTAAAATTTCAAATTGCAGAAAGAGAATTTGGAAGAAAATTATTAGCTAGATATAAAAGAGGTCGAAATAATAAAAAATAAAGATGATTGTCTGGTTTAGGTAATAATATCTTTTGGCGTCATCCCAAATTTATTTTGTAATCTCATTAAAATGGCAAACAAAGATTTAAATGAGAACCTGAATCGAGTTCAGGTTAACATTACTAGTTTATTGCAAATTGCAGATGTTAAAAAAAACAGATTAAAAATTAAAAAGGAAGCTTTTCAGCTTCCTTTTTTTTATTGCATTAATTTTAAACAAACAGATAGCTCTGGTTTGTTCTCTGTAAATTGTTTTAACCAAATCATTAATTCTTCAACTTCATAAGGCAACAATCTGGTTAAAGCTTTTGAAACTTCTTTACAAAACAAATCTGAACTAAAACTTACTTTTTGCAAAACGGTCTTAGTATATTCAAACATTGCTCTTGCCATAATTTTAAATTAATTGTTATTTAATTATTTCTGATTCATACATCTCCAAAAATAACAATAAAAAGCAATATTTTATTTTAACAACCGTATTAAAAAATTGTTAATTACAGACTATTTGCCTTTTCTATTAGACTAGTTGCTTTATTTTGTAGTTCTGTTTTAACTGTTCTAAAATGTTTTTTAGAGTTTTCTACATCACTTGCATTTACTTTAGCAATTAATTCGTCAAAAACATCAATAGTTTCATCTACAATATCGTTCCCTTCGTTAACTTTATTTTTTAAAGCTGCGATATCTAAAGTATACGTAATTACATCTCCTAAAACATAATTGATATCTTTTTTTAAATTTTTTATACTTGCCATAATTTTAAATTTATTTGGCTGCAAAGTTAGCTATTATTTAAAGAATTGAAGAATTTCTTTGCAATTAGCAACAGTTTTATAAGCTGTTTTAGATTGCTGCTCTTCTGCAACTTCTTCATGAATCCATGTGGTATGAAAAGGAACATGAATTGCTGCTGAACCAATATTTATTAAAGGTAAAATATCTGATTTTAAAGAATTTCCAATCATTAAAAATTCAGAAGGATGTATCTCTAAATGTTGTAATAATTTTTGGTAATCTTTTTCTTTTTTATCACTCATTACCTCAATATGATGAAAATATTGTAATAAATTTGATTTTTCTAGTTTCCGTTCTTGATCTAAAAGATCTCCTTTAGTAGCAACAATTAATTTGTATTTTGGTTGTAATTCTTTTAAAACATCTTCAATATCAGCCAAAAGCTCTATTGGCTTTTCTAACATTTCTTTGCCAATGTTTAGTATTCTCTCTATAATTTTAGGGTTTAATTGATAATTAGAAAGCTCAAGAGCACATTCTACCATAGATAATATAAAACCCTTAACTCCATAGCCATAAAATGTAAGATTCTTTATTTCGGTTTTAAATAGTTCTTGATCTATTTTATTCTCGGTTTCGTACTTAGAAAGTAATTTTGCAAACTCTTTCTCTGCTTCTCTAAAATACGTTTCGTTTACCCAAAGTGTATCATCTGCATCAAAAGCAATTACTTTTATGTGTTTATAAGGTTCCATTATTTTTCTTTAAAAAACTCAATTGCTTTTTCTAAATCTTCTGGAGTGTCTATACCAACAGCTTGGTTTTTTGTTTCTACCATTTTTATTTTCTTACCAATTTCTTGGTATCGAATTGCTTCAATTTTTTCTGATGCCTCTAAAGGTGTAATTGGCGTGGTATAAAAATCGAGTAATGCCTGTTTTCTAAACGCATAAACACCAATGTGTTTGTAATATTTTACGTTTACATTTTTATCTCTATGAAATGGAACCACACTCCTAGAAAAATAAATTGCTAAATTGTTTATATCTGTAATTACCTTTACATTATTCGGGTTTTCAATGTCTTTTTGGTTGGTAATCTCAACTTTTAAAGAAGCCAGATCAATTATTTTGTTTTTATCTTCTTTAAAAACTGTAATCAATTTAGATAAAGAAACGGCATCAATAAAAGGTTCGTCTCCTTGCACATTAATTACAATATCTGTTTCAATATCTTCTACAGCCTCAGCAATTCTATCAGAACCACATTCGTGTTCTTTTGTACTTAAAATTGCTTTTCCTCCAGCATTTTCAATGGTCTTAAAAATAACATCCGAATCGGTTACAACATAAGTTTCATCAAATAAATTGGTTTGTAAGGTTGCCTCGTAAGTTCTCAATATTACAGGTTTCCCACCTAAATCTTTCATTAATTTACCTGGAAAACGAGACGCACTATAACGTGCAGGAATCATGGCAATAACTTTCATAAAACAGTTTTCATTTTTCGCATCAAAGATACTATTTAAATGGATAGCGTTATTTTAAGTACTACTTCGAAATTACCTTTGTTAAAAAATAAAAATTATGAGAAGTCTTTTATGGTTAGTTGCAGTTATCTGCATTATTGTTTGGTTATTGGGTATGTTAGGATTTGCACCTGGAATTGCTACAGGTAATTTAATTCACATTTTAATTGTTATTGCAGTTATAGTAGTACTATACAATTTAATTTCTGGTAGAAAACCTTTGTAAAATAAAAGTAAACGAGTTGCTATAATTTAGAGCGAAATAAAATTACGAAACAAACGAACTTCTAAACGATATTTATACTTCGTTCTAAGCAACAAATTATTCTCCAGAATAACTCACAAAATTACGTGGAGTCTCGTAAAGTGTAATTTCTAAAGTTAAATTTTCTGGAATTAATTTTCTTAGTTTTTCATATATAACTACACTAATGTTTTCAGCAGTGGGATTTAGATTTTTAAATTCAGAAACATCTAAATTTAAGTTTTTATGATCAAAGCAGTCTTCTATTTCTGTTTTAATGTATGCTTTTAAAATTCCGATATCAAAAACATACCCCGTTTCTGGATTAATTTCTCCAGTTACTGCAACAATTAATTCATAGTTATGTCCATGAAAGTTAGGGTTACTACATTTACCAAAGACCTTTACATTCTGTTCCTCAGACCAATCTTTTCGATACAATCTGTGTGCAGCATTAAAATGAGCTTTTCTATGAACAGTAACTTTAGGCATTTTTTAATTTATCGTAAGATTTTTCGAAAATAATTTTAAACCAAGCCGTGTATTCATTGGGGTTATTCTCTATGTCTGACTTTACATCTTCTAAAGTCATCCATTTGTAACTCTCTACTTCTTCAGCATTCAAATTAGGTTCACCATCAAAATAACCAACCATTACATGGTCTAGTTCGTGTTCGGTTAATCCATTATCAAAAGGAGCTTTATAAATAAAAGAAAACACTTCTTTCAATTCTGTAACAAACCCCATTTCTTCAAACAATCTTCTTTTTCCTGCTTCTAAGTTCGTTTCTCCATCTCTTTGGTGAGAACAACAAGTGTTTGTCCATAATAATGGCGAATGATATTTATCTGCGGCACGTTGTTGCAGCATCAATTCTCCTTTTTTATTAAATATAAAAACCGAGAATGCTCGGTGTAGTAATGCTTTTTCGTGTGCTTCTATTTTTTCCATCAATCCAATCGGATTGTCATTTTCGTCAATTAAAATAACCTGTTCTTCCATTATTACAAAAGTAACAATTTACATTTCCTTTAAAACATAAAAAAATTACAAAAAAATAAGTTTTGCTTATGCTTTTCAATTCATAAACTATATTTGTACAACCTATCTATAAAAATATGCGTACTACTTTCTTTTTATTGTTGATGACAATACTACTTTCTAATTGTTCTACTACCGAAAAAAAAGAAGAAATAACAAAAGAAACAACTCAACAAAAAATAGATACCGCTAAAGCGAAAAAAAACCTTGAACTTTTAAAGGAAGAAAAAGTTGAAAAACCTTGGGATAGCCTAAACAAAAATAATTTTGAAGCTTTTTTTACAGAGTTTGGTAAACAAAATAAAGAGGATAAGGTAGTCATTAAAACAAAATTTGGTAACATTACGTTGCGTCTTTACGAAGACACCCCTATCCACAGAGCAAACTTTATTTTTTTAACAAAAATCGAATATTTCAATACAACAGAATTTTATAGAGTTGCTAAAGGGTTTGTTATTCAAGGAGGAAATTCTGACGAATACGAAATGATAAAAAAGAGAATGAAATATGACAACTACCTTTTAAAGCCAGAGTTTAGAAAGAATAGAAAACATAAATATGGAGCTTTAGCAGCAGCTAGAGAATGGGATGATAATCCAGAAAAACTATCAAGTCCGTTTCAATTTTACATTGTTACTAAAAAGGATGGTGCCTATCATTTAGATGGAGAACATACTGTTTTTGGAGAAGTTATTGCTGGTTTTGAGGCCATGCATAAAATGGAACAAGTAAAAGTAGACCCTGGTCAGTGGCCAATTCAAAATGTAAATATGACTGTGGAAATAGTAAAAAAGTAGACAGTGGCAGTGTTCAGTAAATAATCTAAAACTTTATTTTTTACTACTCTACTCTTTAGTTTTAAAACTTTGTGATTTATTTTTTTGAAGCTATTTCCAGCTTTCCACTATATCTTTTTCTTTTTCAATTAACAACGCCATTGCAAAATTATAAAGCAATCTCATAATCAAAACAAATTACTTCATTCGTACCTCATTCGTAATAACGCTATTCTAAAACAAAAGAAAAAGGATGCCGTTTCAATCTGGGCTAAACCAGTTTGTTAG
>CAYPHE010000116.1:2609-7825 GCA_964410075.1 uncultured Polaribacter sp. | reverse complement strand
ACCATCTGTATTGGCAATAGATTCTCCAAACTGTTCAATTTTTTGATAAAAATTACCAGAAACACCAATAAAAGGCATCATATTAAATTTTTCTTTTGGTATTGCATAAAAGAAATTTCCTGCAAAACTAAATTGGTTTCCAAAACGGTATTCATTTTTATTTTCACCTTTTATATAATAGGAAACGTTGGTATTTACTCCAAATTTATCAGCGGCATAATTATAAACAAAAGAGAAAATACCATCTAAACTTCCTGTACCTAACTGAAATCCTGGGTTTACTCTGTCTGATAAAACCTGCTCAAAAGTTCCAGTGGGTATTTTTATACCCAAACCAAATTCTAAAGAGTGTCCAGATGGTGTTTTAGTAATTTTTGTGTATTCGTTATCCTCTTTAGTTTGTTTTTTGTAGAAAGGAATTTTAAACCAACTCATTACAGTTATATCTCCAATTCCATCAATATTTTCGTTTCTATCTGTATAAGCCCTTTTTAAATCTTGATAAGGAATAATAGCACTAACATAAAAACGCTCTGAAATAGGAATTCTACTCCATAACTGATAAGTATTAAAATTTTCTGTACTAGTTGGCGAATTATCAAAAATTCCATCTTTAGAAACAAATTTTTGATAAATGTATCTTGTGCCAATAAAAGAGGCATTATTTAATGTTCCTTGCCCAAAACTTCCACTACTTGTAGAACATCCGCACAAATCACAAAAAAAATCATCAGCAAAATTTGTTTTATTATGATTCGGACAAGAATGGTTATGAGCAAATACTTTTACTATAAAAAGTACAAACAAAATTGTAGTAAAAAGTGTTTTTTTAGAACTCAGCAAATTGTTTATCATTTAAAAAAGTATTGTCTGTTAATGTATTTAAAAAAGCAATAAGGGCCTTTTTGTCAGATTCTGTAAGATGTATACCTAAACGACCATCTTCTTTTCTTAAAGATGCATCTACTAGACCTCCGTTTTCGGTCATTCCATCCGAATAGAAATCTAAAACACTTTCTAGTGTTCCAAAACGACCATCATGCATATAAGGAAAAGTTACAGCTATGTTTCTAAGACTTGGAACTCTAAATTTGTAAAAATCGTCTTCGACTCCTGTAACTCTTTTTCGACCTTCTTCATCGTTCGCATATTTTGGATTTACAGGAATTCCGTTATTTCTATAGGTTTTATCGGTAAATAAGGCACCAGCATGACAAGAAGCACATTTGTTTTTAAAAATTTGAAAACCAGTATTTTCAATTTCTGTAAATGCAATATTTTCTTCTTTTCTAATAACTTTATCGTATTTAGAATTGGCAGAAATCATGGTTACCATAAATTGGGACAAAGCTTTTAAAATTCTTTCTGAAGTTATCTCTTCGTCTCCAAAAGCATTTTTAAATAACGTACGATATTCATCATAAGAACTCAATTTGTCTACAACATTAGGTAGTGTTTCGCCCATTTCAAACTCACTAGTTATGGGTATGATAGGTTGCAAGTCTAAATGTAGTGCAGCTCCGTCCCAAGTAAATTCATTAAAAAAAGCTAAATTTTGTATGGGCTGCGTATTTCTAAAACCCTCGTTACCATCAATGCCATGACTTATTGTATGACCGTGATGAGTAAAACCAGAGTTTTGTTCATGACAAAAGCCACAAGAAATAATATTGTCTTTGGCCATTTTACCTTCGTAAAATAGTTTTTTACCTAAAGCAATGCCTTCTTCGGTTAGTTTATTATTATCAAAATTATAAGCTACTTCAGGAAAATTATTAGGAATATTCAAAGAAACTGAAGTTGGAACAGGAATATATTCCTCGTCACTTTCATTGCAAGAAAGCAATAGAAATAAAACAATTAGAATGTAAAAAGTTTTTTTCATAATAGCTAGTTATTAAAATACTGCCCGAAAAAACTAAAACGTTGTTATTTAGAGTTCCCCCAAAGCCTAAAAAACGAATTACATAGCCTAAACTTTTCAGGCAGATTTTTAATGAAATTAATTATTATGAACGTGATGAACCGTAAACATTTGATTAACATTTACAGCTATTTGTGGAGATTTAACCGCATCTACATGAATTTGGTCGTCGTTTTCAAGTAAAAATGTAGTTTCTCCATCTAATATTTTAGATACATCTGCAACAACATGAATAGAAGACTTCGATTCTGCTCTTACCAAAACAGTATTTGGTAGTGTTAAAGTAACTTCTTTATAGTTGTCTAAATTAGAACCATGACTTCCCATATGAAATGCAAATGCAGTTTCTTCTACGGTTGATGAAGTATAGTTACCTTCAAAAAGAAAAAACTTGTAACCAGCTTGCCAGCTCCACATCATTCCCATTTCTTGCGCTTTATCTAGTAAGTCGCCCTGACCTTCTGCTCCTTTCAAATAAGTTTCTTGGTCTACACCAATTCCAAAAGTAATTTTAGTATAATTTCCTTCAGGAATATTAGTTAAATTAAATTTTTGTGTATCTGTGTTAGATTCATCTACGATAAAAAAAGAACGTTCTGTTGGATACTCAAAAATGGTTCCATCACTTTTTTCAAAGCGAATATTACTAACTATATATTTTACAGCTGTAATAGTAACTTTTTCTGTTTCCACTGCGCCATAACTTGTAGTATTTAATAACAAATCTGATGTTTTATAAGAATTGTCAAATTTTACTTCAAGTGTTCCTTCTCCGTCTAATATTTCGTCATCATTATTAGATGTACATGATATTATAGTTGTTGCAAACAATACTGCAACAGTATATTTTAAAAATTTCATTTTTTGATTTTTTGTATAAATAGTATTTGGTACAATTTTTTGCACCTTTTTTATGTTGCTCAAAATTTTTATTGAGCAGCAATAGTAAATTCATCTATAAATAGATGCCTAGTATTTATACTAAAAAATCTGGTGGCTGTTTATCCTTAAAAACAAATAGAGCTTGATGCAGCTCTGTAAGTTTCCAATTATTGTTCACCTTTTTTTTCTTTATTATTTTTTTGCAATTGTATGCAAACGTATTTTCTTTAAAAACAGGGAAAAATGCTTCTGCAGCAGTATTTACTGTAGCTTTATCTTTAGAAGTATTGCTTTTTAGTGCAATTTTTTTTGCCAAATGACACTTTCCATTACATTGTAATTCTGGTTCATCTTTATTAACACAGTATTTTTCTACAATGTAATCTATATTACAACCATAGTAAACAATATAAGAAACATGGTATATTGGTCTGAAAGCAAGTGCTAAAAAGAGTAGTATGCAGAATGTGTTTTTCAGAATAATTTTTTTTGCAAATATAGCTTACTAATAAACATCTCAAAATAAATTCTTTACTAAAAAGAAAATAGAGTTATTTTTGTAAAATACTTTAAAAGAATGCTAAATTATTATACATATCTGAATACAAACTCTAAAGAATGGGTAACTTTTGTACATGGTGCGGGGGGCAGTAGTAGTATTTGGTATAAACAATTGCGTGATTTTAAAAAAAACTTTAATGTATTAATTTTAGATTTGCGCGGTCATGGCAATAGTAAACCAAAATTAAAAGATACATTTAAAGTAAAATATACTTTTGAATCGATTACTAATGATATTGTAGAGGTAATAGAATATTTAAAAATTAGATCTTCTCACTTTGTAGGGATTTCTTTAGGAACAATTTTGATAAGAAATCTTGCAGAAAAAAGACCAGAATTGGTAAAAAGCATGATTATGGGAGGTGCTATTTTAAAAATGAATTTCCGTTCTCAAATTCTAATGAAATTAGGCAATACCTTTAAATCTGTAGTACCCTATATGCTATTATACAAGCTATTTGCTTTTATAATTATGCCTAAGAAAAATCATAAAAAATCACGATTGCTTTTTGCTAATGAGGCTAAAAAATTATATCAAAAAGAATTTATTAGGTGGTTTAAATTAACTTCAGAAATAAATCCGTTATTACGTTTTTTTAGAGCAAAAGATATTAATATACCTACTTTGTATATAATGGGATCTGAAGATCATTTGTTTTTACCATCTATAAAAAAAGTGGTTGAAAAGCACATTACTTCTACTTTATTTGTTGTAGAAAATTGTGGTCATGTGGTAAATGTAGAAAGTCCAGAATCTTTTAATTCTAAGAGTATCAACTTTATTTTAGCGCAAGACTAAATTATGTGACTTTTGTTTGCTTATATTTAAGCATTTAAAATTCCACAATATGAGTTCTCAAATAATTACTTTTGGAGAAGTATTAATGCGTATATCACCTTTAGGAAACCGAAAGTTTGTGCAATCTAATTCTGTTGAATTCTACTTTGGTGGAACAGAAGTAAACGTTGGTATTTCTATTGCAAATTTTGGAGGAAAAGTAAAGCACATTTCGAGTATTTCTTCAGATTTTATTGGCGATACTGCCATTTCTTATCTCAATAAATTTGATATTGATACATCTTCAATTGTTCGTTCTCAAAGACCTTTAGGCGTATATTTTTTAGAAGTTGGTGCAGTAATGAGAGCTAGTTCTATTTCATATAACCGTTCGCACTCTTCTTTTTCGGAAATAGTACCAAATATGGTTAATTGGCAAAAATCTTTAGAAAACGGAAAATGGTTTCATTGGACAGGAATTACACCTGCTTTGCAAAAGGGAAGTAAAGAAACATTATTAGAAGGTTTAAAAATGGCAAAGCAAAAAGGGTTGATTATTTCTGCAGACCCAACTTACAGAAGTGGTTTATGGAAATATGGCGAAGATGCGAAAGACGTTCTTACGGAACTGATAAGCTACTCAAATATTTTTATTGGAGGGATTAATGAGATGAATGAAGTTTTAGGAACTGATTTTTCATACACTAACGAAGATTTTATAAAAGCAAGTCAATTATTAATTGAAAAGTTTCCAACCATAGCAAAAGTATTTGATAAAATACGAACTTCTATAAATTCTAACTGGCATAAAATAAGAGCAAGAATGTGGAATGGTGAAAAATTTGAAGAAACCGAAGATTTAGACATTACTCATATTGTAGATAGAATAGGAACTGGAGATGCTTTTGCTGCGGGAATTATTCATGGATTACAAAAATTTGAAGATTTTAAAGCCATGCAATTTGCAGTTGCTGCCTGTGCAATAAAACATACGTATTTAGGTGATGTAAATTATGCTGATGAAAAAGATGTATTGGCTATTTTAAATGGTAATATTTCTGGGAGATTGAA
>CAYPHE010000116.1:0-2509 GCA_964410075.1 uncultured Polaribacter sp. | reverse complement strand
TTTGTACTCAAATAAAACTCTTCGTAGGTTTCTAAAAGATTCATTAAAGCACCAATTAAATCTTTAGTTTCTAAAAGTAAACTAAAATATAGTGTGGTGTTTTTTGGACTCGATTCGTCTGTTCTAATTCTGGTAACTTGCTTTTCAATTGATGAAGAAACATTATTCAGTAACTTACGTTTTGCAATTAAAATATTGTTTAGCTCGTCGTAATTTCTTTCTTTAAAAACATTGCCTATAGAAGTTAATAGAGAAGATAACTCGTTGTTAATTTCTTTTAAATCTTTAAGTTGACCTTTTTTTAAGTTTTTATGATTGTTATTAACGTGTTTAAATGTAGCTCTAGAAATGTAGCTAATAGACTGTGCGGCATCTTGCAGATAACCTAATACTAAAATATAAAATCTACTGGCTTGAACAGAATCTTCTTCTAAAGATTTTATAAAATAGAAAACACCGTCTTTTAAACCATCAATTTCATCGTTTAATTTACTAACATGTTTGTCTGTTTTTCGTAGCTTGTTTAAATCTTGATTAGCAAGATCGTTCACAACATTTGTATACAGTTTGTTAATTCTATTGGCTACACCAGAAATATGATCTGCACTTTCTTCTATAACTCCATTAACACTAATAGATTCAGCACGTTCTATATAATCTTTCTTTTTAGTTTCTGTATTTTTCTTTCTATGAATAATAGTATTTCTAGTTATTAAAAAGGCAACTATAATTAATAAAATAGGAATCATTATAATATTCCAACTAATTAAATAAGCTACAATTCCAGCAGCAATAAATGCAGTAATTGCCGTTAAAAACCAACCTCCAATAACATTTAATACACCAGCAACTCTATACACCGCACTTTCTCTACCCCAGGCTCTATCTGCAAGAGAAGTTCCCATAGCTACCATAAAAGTTACATAAGTTGTAGATAAAGGTAACTTCATAGATGTGGCAACAGAAATTAAAACACTTGCCATAATTAGGTTAACAGAAGCACGAACTAAATCGAAAGCAGGCATTTCAAAAGTTTTGTCTTTTGGTAATTTTACTACTGGTTTTTCAAATTTAGAATTAATGTATTGCTGTGTTTTTTTTGGAATAACTAAAGTAATTCCTGAATTTAAAAACATGGCAAATCGAACTACAATTCTAGAAATATTGTTGGGCTTAAATTTTTCATGACCATCGCCTTGTCTAGATAAATTAATTCCTGTTTCAATTACCGATTTTGCTTTAGAAGAAGTCCAAAGTGTAATAACCATAATTGCTCCAGCAAATAATAGTAACCAAATGTTAGAAGGTACTTTTTTAGCTAAACTTCCCATAGAAAACAATTCTGGGCTTACGCCAGAAATACTCCAAGCTTCGTAAGAGTTTAAAGCAGCAATTGGCACTCCAATAAAGTTTACCAAATCATTTCCTGCAAAAGCCATTGCTAAAGAAAACGTACCAACTCCTATAATTAATACTAAAATATTAAGTTTTGCTATTTTAATTAATAGGTAAGAAATAGCTGTCCAAACAAGAAAGCTAATTGCAATTATCTGAATGGTATTTCCTTCTAAAATACCTTTAATACTTCCGTAGAAATCAGTTCCTTTTAAACCTTTAATAATAATAAAATAGGTAATTGCTGTAATAGCAAAACCACCAAAACCTGCGTTTACCCAAATAGATCTACTTTCAAAATTAAAAGAATACAACAAGCGCGAAAAATATTGTACAATAGCGCCAACACTAAAAGCAACTAATACAGAAAGTAAAATGCCTAGAATAATATCTGTAGCAGTTTCATAATTAATATATTGCCAAATTGCATTAATGCTTTCTGCGTCATTATTAAAAATCTTTAGTAAAGCTATTACAACAGCAGAACCTAATAATTCGAAAACAATAGAAACTGTTGTTGAGGTTGGCATTCCTAAAGAGTTAAAAATATCTAGCAGTAATATATCTGTAATCATTACTGCCATAAATATGAACATCACATCTTGAAATACAAACATACTCGGATTAAAGATTCCTTTTCTGGCAACCTCCATCATTCCACTAGAAGTAACTGCGCCAAAAAACACACCAATACTAGCAATAATCATAATGTTTTTTACAGAAATAGCTTTAGAACCAATGGCTGAATTTAAGAAGTTTACGGCATCATTACTAACACCTACAACCAAATCTACAATAGCTAAAATGGCTAATGCAATCAGCATTAAAATATATGGATCGCCCATAAATAATTATCTTTTTTTAACGGGTAAAGTTAATTCTAGAACATGTAGTTTGTGTTATCTAAATGTTATGAATTTGCCCTTAAGTCTGTGGGTAAAAGTACTATTTTAAATTAAAATATATCATTAATAATATTACGAAAGCATTTATTGAATTAGTTCATTTGTTAACATTATCTTAACAAGCTAATAACGTAAGGATAATTTATAACTAACATAGACTTTACAAAATAGCAAGACTTTTGCGCCAGTAAAAACTATATAATGAAGAA
>CAYPHE010000115.1:4457-7856 GCA_964410075.1 uncultured Polaribacter sp. | reverse complement strand
ATTTCGAGTGGTTTTCTTTTGAAGTGACAACGAAAAAAGAAAATTGTATCGAGAAATCTTTCAATTTAAAATAAAATAAAGAAATTTAGAAACATGATTTCAGTAAAAAATGCGCTATCAATCATCTTAGAAAACACTCAAGATTTTGGTGTTGAAAAAGTTTCTTTTTTAAAAAGCTTAGGAAAGGTTTTAAAAGAAAATATTGTTGCCGATAGAGATTTCCCTCCTTTTAACAGAGTTGCCATGGATGGCATTTGTATTGACAAAACATATTTTGACCAAGGGCAACGAAGTTTTGCAATTGAAAACATTCAACCTGCAGGAAGCGAGCAACTCACTCTACAAAACCCAAAAAACTGTATTGAAGTTATGACGGGTGCTGTATTGCCAAAAAACGCAAATGCCGTAATCCGTTATGAAGATGTTACTATAGCAAATGGAACTGCAACCGTACATATTGATGCTATAAAAGATTTTCAAAATATACATCCGCAAGGAAAAGACCAATTAAAGGATAATATTTTAATTGAAAAAAATCATTTTATCTCTGCTGCTGAAATTGCAGTTATTGCCACTGTTGGAAAAAACGAAGTTTTAGTTGCCAAACAACCAAAAGTATTAATTATTTCAACTGGTGATGAGCTAGTTGGTGTTGATGAAACTCCTAAACCTCATCAAATAAGAAGAAGTAATGTGTTTAACTTGGTAGCTCTTTTAGAAAATTTAAAAATTTCTTCCGAAACCAAACATTTAACTGATAACAAAGCAGAACTTACCCAAAAAATTGCAACCTATTTAAAAGCATATGATGTGCTATTGTTTAGTGGAGCAGTTAGTAAAGGAAAGTTTGATTTTTTACCAGAAGTATTAGACTCTTTAAACGTAAAAAAACAGTTTCACAAAGTAGCGCAAAGACCTGGAAAACCATTTTGGTTTGGCACAAATTCTGAAACAAAAACCACTGTATTTGCTTTTCCTGGAAACCCTATTTCTACCTTCGTAAATTGCTTGGCTTATTTTTATCCTTGGTATAAAAAATCTATAGGTTTACCTTTGATTGAACAAACTGCTATTTTAGAAGAAGATGTCTTTTTTAAACCAAACTTAGATTATTTTTTACAGGTGTTTGTTTCTAGTAAAAACGGAAAACTATTTGCAAAACCTATAAAAGGAAATGGTTCTGGAGACTTGGTTAGTTTAGTGAATGCTAATGCATTTATCCACTTACCTAACGATAAAACCAACTTTAAAAAGGGAGAAATTTATCCAATACTTAACTACTAAGTTTTTAATTCTAAGAAAACAACTAACATGACAAATAAATATCTTTTATTTCTTATACTTTTCATCTCTTATTTCTCTCACTTTGCTCAAAATAAAAATACTATTAAAGAGAAAAAAGAAATAAAAAAAGAGAATTTATTAGAACCTACGGATATCATACAACAGCAATTAAACGCTTACAACACAAGAGATCTTGAGGCTTTTCTAAAACCTTATGATGATAATATTGAAGCTTATTTATACCCTGATAATAAGTTAGCTTTTAAAGGCAAAGAAGCTATGAGAAAAATATACTCTGAAATCTTCAAAAATACACCTAATCTTCATTGCGAATTAATAAATAGACTAACCCAAGGAAATAAAATTATTGATAAAGAACGTATTCAATTTGGCGATGATGTGTTAGAAGTTGTTGTAATTTATTATATAGTAAATAATAAAATTGCTAAAGTTCATTTTATCAATTAAATATAAAAATTCCTGCTTCCATAGGAATAAAAAACAAAAAAGTTAGAAACCATTTTTTAAAATTCAACTTTTAAAAACATCAGGCTCTACTTATTTTAAAATCTCATTATCTTTGAGTTATTGACAGCGTCTTGAAGTAATCTCAAGACTTTCGAGATCAATTAAAAAAATCTTAAGAAATGAATTTTACAGAAGAAATAAAAACATCTATTGACAGTAGTGTTTTATGTTGGTTAGCAACAGCTTCAAAGAATGGTGTTCCAAATGTTTCTCCAAAAGAAATCTTTAATTATTACAAGTCAGATTATATTATCATAGCAAATATAGCTTCTCCTCAAACCGAAAAAAACATTAAAGAAAATAAAAATGTGTGTCTTAGTTTTATAGACATCCTTATTCAAAAAGGTTTTCAAATTAAAGGAGAAGCATCTATAATTGACAAAAAAAACAATGATTTTTCTGAGATGGAAAATATACTTTTAAAAATGACTGGAGGTAAATTTCCATTTCAAACCATCTTTAAAATTAAAATTGATACCGTAAAACAAATTATTGCTCCAAAATATATTTTATTTCCAGAAACAACAGAGCAACAACAAATAGAGAGCGCCAAAAGAGCCTATTTATTAAATACCTAATTAAATTAATGTCTGATTTTACACACATCAACAAAAAAGGAAATCCAAAAATGGTTAACGTTTTAGATAAAAATGTAACCAAAAGAACTGCTGTTGCTAGAGCTACAATGTTTTTAGGAGAAACAATTGTCAGTCAGTTTGCAAATAATGAATTAAACACTAAAAAAGGTCCTGTTTTTCAAACGGCAATTATTGCTGGAATTCAAGGTGTAAAAAAAACATCAGAATTAATTCCAATGTGCCATCCATTATTAATTGGCGGAATTGATATTGATATTACAATTGTAAATACTACAGAAATTGAAATATTGTGTTCGGTTTCTATTGAAGGAAAAACAGGTGTAGAAATGGAGGCTCTAACTGGTGCTAATATTGCTTGTTTAACTGTTTATGACATGTGTAAAAGCATCAATCAAGAAATGGTTATTAAAGAAGTAAAATTGCTTAAAAAAACTGGAGGAAAATCAGACATAAACAAACAAGATGATTAATTTAAAAAAGACGCTATTTTTTACAGTCTGTATTGCATTTTTTATTGCTTGTTCATCAAATAAAACAGTACCAGAAAATGCTATTTTATCTATTAAAGAAGAGGTAAATACTGTTGTAAACAATTGGCATAATGCTGCTTCGAAAGCTAACTTTAACGCTTATTTTAATGCAATGGATAACCCTAGTATTTTTATTGGAACAGATGCTAGTGAAAATTGGACAAAAGAAGCGTTTCAAAAATTTTGTAAACCTTATTTTGATAAAGGAAAAGCGTGGAGCTTTACTCCCTTAGAAAGAAATATTTACACCAATTCTAGAAAAGATGTAGTTTGGTTTGATGAATTGCTGGATACTTGGATGGGTACTTGTAGAGGTTCTGGTGTTTTAGAAAAACAAGGAGATAGCTGGAAAATTAAACATTACGTGCTATCGGTTGCCATTCCTAATGAAGATATTCAAAAAGTAATTGAAGTTAAATATGAAAAAGACTCTATCTTTAGGAGTAAGTTTTGATTAA
>CAYPHE010000115.1:0-4357 GCA_964410075.1 uncultured Polaribacter sp. | reverse complement strand
ATCAACCGTTTTATAAATCAAATCCATTTCATAACCTTTTCGTTGCAGAAAACCAATCAATTTTTGTTTTCGTTTATAAGTATTCGACTCAGAAATAATTTGATTCCTTTTTTCGGTAATTAATTGAATTGTTTGAAGATACTCCTCTTCATCAATTTCCTTCAAAGCCGATTTAATATTATAAGTAGAAATTTCTCTGAATTTTAGTTCTCTAATAATTCGTTGTTTTCCCCAGTTTTTTATCCGAAATTTTCCTCTTGCAAAACTTGTTGCAAATCGCGCTTCGTTTAAAAAATTGTCTTGTAATAAACTCAGTAAAATTTGTTCTTTTGCTTCAGGAATTAAAGTAAATTCTCGCAACTTTTGCTCAACTTCTTTATGACATCTATCTTGGTAGACGCAATATTGCTCTAATTTTCGTTTAATTTCATCAACCGTAAAAGATTGCTTTTTTTGCATATTGCATCAACTTTAATACACTAGAACAACTCAAGAAGAAAACAAATAAAATTTAAAGATTCCGCTATTCCACTATCTATTCAATCAGAATGAAACTATCAATTAAGAAACTAACAAGCTTATTATAAAACAGATTGAAACTGCTCTAAGAAACGTTTATCATTTTCATAAAACATTCTAATATCAGGAATTTGATACAACAGCATTGCAATTCGTTCTATACCCATTCCAAAAGCGTAACCAGAATATTTAGTTGGATCTATATTAGCGTTTTTCAACACGTTTGGGTCTACCATTCCGCAACCCATAATTTCTAACCAACCTGTTCCTTTAGTAATTCTATAATCAGTTTCGGTTTCTAATCCCCAATAAATATCAACCTCTGCACTTGGCTCAGTAAACGGAAAATAAGAAGGGCGTAAACGGATTTTAGACTTTCCGAACATCTCTTTGGTAAAGTAGAGTAAGGTTTGTTTTAAATCAGCAAAAGAAACATCAGTATCGATATACAAACCTTCTACCTGATGAAAAATACAATGAGCTCTTGCAGAAATGTCTTCGTTTCTAAAAACACGTCCAGGAGAAATGGTACGAATTGGAGGTTCATTTTCTTCCATATAACGCACTTGTACAGAAGACGTATGTGTTCTTAGTAAAATATCTGGGTCTTTTTCTATAAAAAAAGTATCTTGCATATCTCTTGCAGGATGATATTCAGGTAAATTTAAAGCGGTAAAATTATGCCAATCATCTTCAATTTCTGGGCCTTCAGAAACGGTAAAACCAATTCTGTTAAACACATCAATAATTTGGTTTTTAACAATTGATATTGGATGACGGGAGCCCAAATTTATAGGTTCAGATGGACGAGTTAAATCTCCATAAACACCATTTTCTTCAACGGCATTTTCTAAATTATCGTTAAGTTGAGAAACTTTTTCTTCAGCAGATTTTTTAAGATTATTTAAAGCCTGACCAAAATCTTTTCGCAATTCAGCATCAACATTTTTAAATTCAGCAAACAGTCCTTTTAACAATCCTTTGCTACCTAAATATTTAATTCGAAATGCTTCAACTTCGTCTTTTGTTGTTGCATTAAATGCTTTTACCTCTCCAATAAGTTCTTTTACCTTATCTAACATTTTACATAAACTTTGTGGGCAAATTTACATTATTTTAAAGAGTTTTTGTTGGTTAGCTATTAATAAAACGACAACTATGTAAAACAGGATAAAAGTTTTAAGAAAATTTTACTATTTTACAGATATCTAAATTGGATATCTTTGTTTTAATCAAATTTTAAAAAAATTACAAAAAACAATGTCAAAAAATACAGATTTAAAAATTGAAGAATTTATGGATATGGTTAAAACTAGAAATAGCCATGAACCAGAATTCATTCAAGCCGTACAAGAAGTTGCAGAAACTGTAATTCCATATATTATTCAGCACGATATTTATTGTGGTAAAAATATTCTATTACGAATGGTAGAACCAGAGCGTTTGATCTCTTTTCGTGTTTCTTGGGTTGATGATGATGGAGAAATTCAAGTTAACAGAGGATATCGCATTCAAATGAATTCTGCTATTGGACCTTACAAAGGTGGCTTGCGATTTCATCCATCTGTAAATGCTAGTATTTTAAAGTTTTTAGCATTTGAACAAGTCTTTAAAAACTCTTTAACCACATTACCTATGGGAGGTGGTAAAGGTGGTTCAGATTTTGATCCAAAAGGAAAATCTGACAATGAAATCATGCGTTTTTGCCACGCTTTTATGAGTGAATTATTCAGACATATTGGTCCTTATACAGATGTTCCTGCAGGAGATATTGGAGTTGGAGGAAGAGAAATTGGGTTTATGTTTGGAATGTATAAAAAACTAAAAAACGAATTTACTGGTGTTTTAACTGGTAAAGGACAAACTTGGGGTGGTTCTTTAATTAGACCAGAAGCAACAGGTTACGGAACGGTTTATTTTGCAGATAATATGCTTAAAAGAAAAAAGGAATCTTTTGATGCAAAAACGGTCGTAATTTCTGGTTCTGGTAACGTTGCACAATTTGCTGCTGAAAAAGCAATCGAATTAGGTGCAAAAGTAGTTACGCTATCGGATTCTGGAGGGTATATTTATGATGAAGCCGGCATTGATACTGAGAAGCTAAAATTTGTTATGGATTTAAAAAATAACAAAAGAGGAAGAATTAGCGAGTATGTTGAAAAATATTCTGATGCAAAATATTTTGAAGGTGAAAGACCATGGTCTGTAAAATGTGATATTGCTTTACCATGTGCAACACAAAACGAATTAAATGGAGAGCAAGCAAAACAATTAGTCGCTAACGGATGTATGTGTGTTTCTGAAGGTGCAAATATGCCTTCTACACCAGAAGCCATTCACGAATTTCAAAAAGCAAGTATTTTATTTGCACCAGGTAAAGCATCTAATGCTGGTGGGGTAGCTACTTCTGGATTGGAGATGAGTCAGAATTCATTACGTATGAGCTGGTCTAGAAAAGAAGTAGACGAACGTTTAAAAGAAATTATGGAAGACATTCATGATTCTTGCGTGCAATACGGAGAAAAAGAAGACGGTTCTATAGATTATATAAAAGGAGCAAACATTGCAGGTTTCGTAAAAGTAGCAGATGCAATGTTAGCTCAGGGGATAGTGTAAAAGTTCGTTATATACTATTCAGAAACGCATCAGATTTACTGATGCGTTTTTTTATGCAATCTACTTACCTTTGTATTCTATTTTTTTAGAATGACCTTACAAGAAAGAGATAAAAAACACCTTTGGCATCCATTAAAGCAACATCAATTGCAACCTGAAAGTTTGGCTATAGTTAAAGCCAAAGATTGCATATTAACCGATGAACAAGGCAATGAGTATATAGACGCTATTTCTTCTTGGTACACCTGTATGTTTGGGCATTGTAATGATTTTATCATCAACAAGGTTAAAGCTCAAATGGAGAATTTAGATCAGGTAATGTTTAGCGACTTTACGCACGAACCGGCTGTTCAGTTATCTGAAGAACTCATTAAAATTTTACCTAAAAACCAAAATCGAATTTTCTTTAACGACAATGGCTCCACAGCAGTTGAAGCTGCTATTAAAATGGCATTGCAGTATTATTTTAACCTAGATAAAAAGAAAACCTTATTTATTGCTTTAGAAAATGGTTTTCATGGAGATACTTTTGGAGCAATGTCTGTTTCTGGATTGTCGGTTTACAACGGTCCTTTTGAGGATTTTCTAATCGATGTAGCTCGAATTCCAGTTCCTGATGGAAATAATACAGATGAAATAATACAGCAACTTAAAAAAATTACCACAGAAAATAATGTAGCTGGACTTATATACGAACCTATCATTCAAGGTGCAGCAGGCATGAAAATTTACGATACACATGGATTGGACGTTATACTTCAATTTTGTAAAGAAAAAGACATTTTAACTATTGCCGATGAAGTTATGACTGGTTTTGGAAAAACTGGAAAACATTTTGCTTCTGATTACATTAAAACCAAACCTGATATTATTTGCATGAGCAAAGCTTTAACAGGTGGTTTATTACCTATGGCAATTACGTCTTGTACAGAAAAAATTTATACTGCCTTTTTAAGTAATGAAATGGCGAAAGGCTTTTTTCATTGTCATACGTATTCTGCAAATCCTATTGCTTGCTCTGCCGCGTTGGCCGTTATCGAATTACTTCAAACAAAAGAAATTCAAGATAAAATTGAGAAGATCTCTCAATCTCATAAAGTCTTTGAAAGTAAAATTAATCATCACCCAAAAGTAAAATCTACTAGAACTTTAGGTGTTATTTTTGCACTAGATTTAGATATTAAAATGCAACGTTATGGGGCTTTGCGTGAAAAACTGTTGG
>CAYPHE010000114.1:0-7865 GCA_964410075.1 uncultured Polaribacter sp. | reverse complement strand
ATGCTTATAAGGCAGATAAACAATACAAAAATGCAGAACTAGCATATGCTAAAGCATATGACATGATTCCTGTCCGGTTTTATCCTCTATACTTGTTAGCAAAACTATATGATGAAAGTAATCAGAAGGAAAAAGCAATTGAAATTTCAAATAAGATTTTAAAAAAAGATATTAAAATTAATTCTAAAGCAATTGAAGAAATAAAAATAGAAATAAAGAAGATATTGAAAAGAAATAGTTAACTAAAAAAATAAAATAACAAATTTTATAAAAAAAATGAAAAATCAAACTATCCCCTTAGTTGTTTTACTTCTTATACTCACCATTTTTGGTTGCAAAGAGAGCAAAGTAGAAGAACCAATAAACAAAAAAAAGTACTTACAAGATAAAAACCAAGTAAGTATTAATGTACTTAAAAAAACACCCTTTAAAAAAGAATTGGTAAGTAATGGAGTACTAGTTGCTTTAGAAAAGAGTGATTTGAAATTTAAGGTTACAGAAAAACTTGCTCAAATTTTTGTTGCTAATGGAGATATTGTAAAAAAAGGACAATTACTAGCTACTCTTAGTGACTTTTCCTTTCGACAAAAACTAAACAAAGCCAAACTAGATTTAAAAGAAGCTACACTTGGTCTTAATGATTTAAAAGCACGACGAAATTTTAATGATTCTATAGTAGGTAAAAACAATATTGATGAAATTGAAATGATTGAAATAAAATCGGGTTACAAAAATGCACTTTACCAATTAGAAAATGCCCGTTTTGACTTTGAATCTACAAAATTAATTGCTCCTTTTGGAGGCAAAATAGCCAATGTTACTTTCAAAAAACACGATCAAGTTGGTTCAGGAAGTAAGTTTTTAACCCTAATTAATGATTCAGTATTTGAAGTTGAGTTTTATATTATAGAATCTGAATTGGCTGATATAAAAAAGAAGAGTAGTGTGGTTGTAAAACCTTTTGCTTCAAATAAAACTTATACAGGTATAATTACTTCTATCAATCCAAAAGTTGAAAAACATGGAACAATATTAGTTAAAGCCAGTGTAAAAAACGATGGTAGTTTATTGGAAGGGATGAATGTAAAGATTTTTATTGAAAAAGACATTCCCAATCAGTTTGTGGTACCAAAATCTGCCGTAGTGTTAAGAGATAACCAAGAAGTATTGTTTAAAGTTGTAAACGGTAGAGCGTACTGGAATTACATTTTAACAACTTATGAAAATAGTCAGCATTATGCTGTAGTTCCAAATCCTGATAAATCTAGTGCTTCTTTACAAGTAGGCGATACTATTATTGTTTCTGATAACTTGAATTTGGCACACGATAGCGAAATAAAAATTAAAGATTTAAAATAGCGTTTTGTTATGGTTAAGTTTTTAATAGAAAAACCAATTGCTGTTATTATGACAGCATTAGGAATTTTAATTTTGGGTTTATATACAGCTGGTTTTATACCAATTTCTTTAATGCCAGATATTGATATTCCTGAAATTACGGTTCAGGTTCAAGCAGATAATTTATCAGCCAGACAAATGGAAGATGTTGTTGTAAAAAGATTACGATCTAGTTTACAACAAGTAAGTCATTTAAAAGATATTTCTAGTGAAGCTAGAAATGAATTTGGTATTATAAAGCTAAACTTTTCATACGGAACAAATGTAGACTATGCCTTTATAGAGGTTAATGAAAAAATAGACAGGACTATTTCTAGCTTACCTAAATCGGTAAAAAGACCAAAAGTAATTAAGGCAAGTGCTACAGATATTCCGGTGTTTTATTTAAGTATGTCTTTGGCAAATAAGACTAGCAAAACACTTTCTGAGGAAACCTCCATTACACAAGACTTCGTTGATTTTAATAAGTTTTCCAATCAGGTAATTTTAAAAAGGATAGAACAGATTGAAGAAGTAGCTATGGTTGATGTCAGCGGAATTCTTTCTTCTGAAATTGTTATTGTACCAGATAAAGAAAAACTAAACTCATTAGGGATTAGTTTAAATGATTTGGAGAGTATCGTCAAAAAAAATGATATTGAAATTGGAAATTTATTAATAAAAGATAACCAATATCAATATGATATTCGTTTGGGTAATTCGTTAAAAACAATTGCAGACCTTGCTAATATTTATATTAAAAAAGACAAAAGGGTATACCAACTAAAAGATTTAGCAACAGTAAAAGAACAACCTAGAAGTAGAACTGGTTTAGTATTGTCAGATACTAATGAGGCAGTTACTATGGCAGTAATAAAACAAAGTGATGCCAAAATGAGCGATTTAAAAGCATCTTTACAACGCTTAATGAATCAGTTTAAAAAAGATTATCCACACATCAATTTTACGATTACTAGAGATCAAACAAAGTTACTAGATTATGCCATTAATAACTTATTTCAAAGCCTCTTGTGGGGAATTCTACTTGCATTTGGTATTATGTTTTTGTTTTTGAAAAATATAAAATCACCTCTATTAATTGGGATAACCATACCAACCTCTATTATAATTTGTTTACTTTTCTTTTACTTCTTTAGTATATCCATAAACATCATTTCACTATCAGGTTTAGTATTGGGTATTGGTTTAATGATTGATAATTCTATTATTGTAATCGATAATATTACACAATACAGAGAAAGAGGTTTTTCCATAACAAAAGCCTGTATACAAGGAGTAAATGAAGTCATAAAACCATTATTAAGTTCTGCGTTAACAACCTGTGCTGTTTTTTTACCTTTAGTTTTTTTAAGTGGAATTAGTGGTGCTTTATTTTATGATCAAGCAATGGCAATAGCTATTGGTTTGTTTGTTTCCTTATTTGTTTCCATAACCTTATTACCAATCCTATATCGTTTGTTTCACTTAAAAAATAAAAAAGAAGGGTTCATTACTCGCTTTTTAACAAAAGCAAATCGCTTAGACTATGCCAAGGTTTACGAAAGAGGATTTAAAGCGGTAATGAGATATCAAAAGTTTTCTTGGATTTTCTTTGTTTTATTACTGTTGTTATCTATTGGACTGTATACTACAGTCCCTAAAACACAAATGCCAACTTTTACAACAACAGAGACTATTTTTAAGATTGATTGGAATGAACCCATTAATGTAGAAGAAAACAAGAAAAGAATTCTAAGGTTGGTGAAACCTATTCAAGATCAATTGGTAAATCATACAGCTTTGGTTGGAGTTCAACAATTTTTATTACGCAGAGATGGTGAAGAAAAAACCGACGAAGCTACCATTTATTTACAGACAAATTCTGAGGAAGCGTTAAAAGAAATACAAAATACACTTCAGACAGATTTACAAAAAAGCTACAACAAAGCCCGTTTCAACTTTGAGGAGGTAAATAATATTTTTAGTTTGCTATTTTCAAACAAAGAAGCCAATTTGGTTGCTAAACTGAAAAACAATCAAAATTTAGGTACAGCAGAAAATGAAATTTTAGAAAAGACCTGGTATGCTATTAATAATAGCTTGACAGATTTTGATGTATTACCTATAAGTTGGCAAAATCAAATTGTTTTAAATGCTGATGCAGAAAAATTGATTACTTATAATGTTAATGCAAATTCATTATTTAGCACACTTAGAAGTGCATTTAATAAAAGAGAAATCTTATCAATTTCAGATAATCAAAATTTTGTTCCTGTTATTTTAGGGGGTAAAACCAAGACAATAAATGACATTTTAGCAACAACAAAAGTGCAATCTAATGATAGTACTTTTTTTGATATCAAAAACTTTATCAAAACCACAAATACAAAAGACTTAAAAACAATTTATGGAGGTAAAGATGGTACGTACTACCCAATTAACTTAGGTGTGGCTGATAAAGAAGTAAATGCAACCATAGCAACAATTAATAATGTAGTTAGTAAAGGTAATTGGTATGAGGTAAGCTTTACTGGAAAGTTTTTCTCAAATAAAGAGTTAATTAGTGAACTAAGAATTGTATTACTCATATCATTAGTATTACTTTATTTTATACTTGCCGCCCAATTTGAATCATTTTTATTACCTCTTATCATTCTTTTAGAAGTTCCTATAGATTTGGCAGGAGCATTTCTATTTTTAAAAATCTTTGGCATGAGCATAAATCTAATGTCTATGATTGGTATTGTAGTTATGAGTGGGATTATAATTAACGATTCAATTTTAAAAATAGATACTATAATTCAGTTACAAAGGCAAGGTTATTCTTTGTTGAAGGCATTATTAGTAGCGGGGCAAAGAAGACTAAAACCAATTTTAATGACCAGTTTAACTACAATTCTAGCATTAATTCCATTATTGTTTTCAAACGGATTAGGTGCAGAGTTACAAGCTCCTTTAGCAGTTGCTCTAATTGGAGGGATGTTTTTAGGAACCATTGTTAGTTTATATTTTATACCCCTTTGTTATTATTATTTCTCAAAAAATAAGATTTATGCTAAATAGGAAAAAAGTAAGTATAATTATAGTGTGTTTTTATAATGCAATGTTGTTTTTTGCTCAAGAAAAAAAAGCGGAATTAACACAAGTAATTACTTTAAACTATGTCATTGAAAAAGCAAGTAAAAACTCCTTGGACATATTTAAAGCAAAACGACAATACGAAGTAAATTTTTGGGAGTTTAGATCATTTAAAGCAAGTTTATTACCAAAAATAGACTTTAGCGCAAACCCTTTTACTTATAACAGAAGGTTAGTAGAAAGATATGATTCTGAGCAAAATATAGATGTATATCGTTTGCAACAAACCATAAATAGTTTTGCAAATGTTTCTTTGTCTCAGAATATTGCAGCTACTGGCACACGTGTTTTTTTAAATTCTAGTTTCAATCGACTAGAAAATTTTGGAATTTCTCAGCTTGAAACCTATAGTACTACACCTGTAAGAATTGGTTTAAATCAACCTATTATGGCTTTTAATAGGTTTAAATGGCAACAAAAAACTGCACCCTTAGAATACGAAATTGCCAAAAAAGACCTGATTTTTGATTTACAGACCATTAACCTAAAATCGGTACAATTATTTTTTGCTTGGGCTTTAGCCAGTAAAAAGTATGAAATAGCTAAAGAAAACAAAACTTCTGCAGAAAAATTATATGAGATTGGTAAAAAAAGGTACAAACTGGTTGCTATAGAAAGAGATCAGTTATTAAATTTAGAATTAGATGTATATAATGCACAAACAAGACTAACAAAGTTGCGTCAAAATTTAGTAAGTACAAAAGCAGCGTTGCAACTTTTTTTAAGAGAAGACTTGCAAAATAATGCTGCACCAGAATTACCAGTACTAATTTCTTCTTTACATATAGATACTCAAAAAGCCATTGATTTGGCGTATAAAAACAATCCAGATTTTTTGAACTTAGAATTACAAAAAATTGAGGCGTTAAGAAATCTAGATCGTACCATAAAAGAAAACCGTTTTGATTTATCTATAGATGCAAGTTATGGTTTAAACCAACAAGCGAATGCTTTTGCCAATGCATACAATAATTTTTTAGACCAACAAATGGTAGCTATTAAATTACAGATGCCTTTGTTAGATTGGGGAGAACGAAGAGGAAATATAAAAACGGCCAAAGTAAATAAAGAAGTTGTAGATATTGAAATACAACAAAATGAAAATAAGAAAAAACAAAATATTTTAGAAGATGTACAAGACTTTAATGCGCAAAATCAATTAGTAGCTGTAGCCTTACGCTCTAGTGAAATAGCTAAAGAATCCTATCAATTAACCGAAAAGCGTTTTTTATCTGGTAGTGTAGATTTTTTAAATCTAACAACTTCTAGAAATGCATGGCAAAATGCCAATGAAAATTATATACAGACTCTACAAAACTATTGGACACTATATTACAAAGTGCAACAAAGTACGTTGTATAATTTTTTACAGAATTATGATTTGATACAAGATTTTAACAAATTAATAAAATAACCACCTAACTAAATTTATGATGACCTACGTAGAAAAAAGAAAAAAAGAGAAATATCTATTGTACTTAATAGAGAACAAAAGATTAAGTCGTTTGGAGCAAGTTGCTGAAAAATTTGACTGTAGTAAAAAAACTGTTAAGAGAATGATTAACGATCTTAGAGAACAAGGGTATGATATTGTTTACTGCAGAAAAACAGCAACCTATTTTTTTCAAATATAGAAAAGAAATGATTTTTTCTAAAAAAAATAATTTATTAGAACCTCTTCTTTAGTTAAAAAAAAATATGAAAAATTATTTATGTATTAAAATACTAACAATAACAGTGTTTTTGTTTGTTTCGTGTAGAAAAGAAAATAAATCAGAATTTATAAAATCTGATAACTTAGAAACTATAAATCTAGATATATCTTCATTAAAAGTTTTAGGAGAAAAAGGTAATTTTGATGATTATTTTGATTCTTATAGCTTGATACCTCTTGAGACTACAACTAGTTCTATAATTTCAAAAATTAGTCGTATTTATTTTTGTAAAGGCAAAATTTTTATTCTAGACAAAAAAACGAACCAGATATTTATTTTCAATAAAAATGGTAAATTTTTTAAAAAAATAAATAGCAAAGGTAAAGGACCTAATGAGTATGTAGGTTTACGTGATTTTACAATAAATGAAGACACTAACGAGATAATTGTGTATTCGTATTTTCCAAAAAAAATACTTGTTTATAACTTCGAAGGCCAATTTGTTAAACAGTTCAATCAAAAAAAAGAAGAAAAAGAATACAGAAATATTGCTTACGATGGTAAAAAATATTTGTTTTTACTAGATAAAGTAGAAGAAGGAGAACCTTTTTTAATTGAAAAATCTTTGAATTTAGAAACCGAAAACACCTTCTTAAATGCAGAAATAAAAGATAAAATTTTCGATATCGTTAGTTTTGGTGTACCAAATATTATTAAAAGTAATAGTGGTTTATACACAAGCTTTGTCTATTCTGATACAATTTATAAATACAACAAATCTTCTGGTTTTGAAGCTAAATACTATATAGATTTTGGTGCTCAAAAAACACCTTTACAAGAATATAAAAAACAAAAGCATGATTTCTTTTCGAATCTAGACAACAACCGTAAATATGGTTTTGGGATTACAGATTTTAGAGAGACAAAGAATTTTGTAATATTTAAATATCACGGATATAAAATGATTATTTATTCAAAAAAGGATAAAAAGGCAAATAAAATTTCTTCGTTTTATAAGGATTACATTTCTTTTTCAAACTATAAGGCTCACGATGATAATGATGATAATATCATATCAATCGTAGACGCTGAATTATTTTCTAGTAAAATGAATTTTTTCGATAAAAATGAAGATAAATGGAATCAGGTACCAGATAAAATTAAAGAGATTTTTAAAAATACTTCTGCAACAGATAATCCTTTATTATTGGTATATAAGTTTAAGTAATCTTTATTAAATAACTTCATTAAGTAAAAACTTATTCTAAAAACAACAACTTTAGAAAAATAAAAAGTATATACTAGACTCTTAATTATTTAAGTAAATCTAATTGAAATCGTTTTTAAAACATTTAGATTACAAATATGTAATTGTTACCAAAATAGCAAAGGGACAAAATTTGTCCCTTTGCTATTTTATATTTGTATAGTATTAAACCTCTGGGTTTAATAAAAAAAAGTGCTAACTGAATTATTAATTAAAAAAAAAGCCTATGTAAACTTAATTTTTACCCAGAGGAAGTTTTTAAATTCTTATTCTACAAATTATCTTTATTAGAATTGTTTTATTTTAAAACGAAATAATCTCTATAACAAATAGAGCTTATTTAATGCTCGGCAAAAGTAGTATTTCCTAACAGACTTTTGAAAAATATTTAAAATAAATAACTAATTAAAATTATTAAAAATGAAAAA
>CAYPHE010000113.1:0-7891 GCA_964410075.1 uncultured Polaribacter sp. | reverse complement strand
ACCACATAGTGTTTTTATAGAAATCGGCCCTAACCAATGACTATTATCATCTCCTGAAGTATCTCCGCAAACAGCTCTAACATAAATATCATAATCTGTTAAAGGTTCTAGTTTATCTAAGGTAAATGGTTTGTTATTTGTAGGTACTATTTTTAATTTATCTATAGTTTCAATAGTCTTCTTATACCCAATTTCCCATTTCGTTTCTCCTCCGTTAGCTGTCCAATTTAAATCAACTGAATTACCCAAAACATTTGAAAATTGAAAATTTGAAGGATTTAAACAAGTAGGTCTTTCTACTACTCTGATATCATCTATATCAATTTCACTTCTATACCCTCCATTAATAGCTCTAAACTTAATTTTAATAACTCCACTATACTTATTTAAATCTACAATATTTTCTTGCCAAACATCATAAGAACTTGTTTGTTGTTGCCCATTAATAACTAATACATCTTCTTCCCAAGTATTATCACTATATATATCTACATGTAAACTTTGAATATTTTCTCCGTACATAAAAGTGTAAAAATCTAATACAGGATCTGAAAGCGTTGCTATATTTATTTCTGGTGTTATTAGTTCTGCTTCTGTACCATCAAAATTATATGGCTGAGTAGCGAAGTGATTATTCCCACTCTTAGATTTGTATGGTCCAGTTGCATTATCGTTAAAATAATTTTTATAGGTTCTCCAAAAATAATTTGCCCTAAAAGGTTCTGGATCATAAGTCCAACAATCAAAATTATTAGAAGAATTATCTATTTCAACATCATAAAAGTAGGGTGCATCGTAAACTCCACAAGGAGTAACTTCATTAAGCTCTGGGCTCCAAAAACTATCATCAGTACCAGGAGAATCTCCACAAATAGCTCTAACACTAAATGTGTACTGTTTATTAGGTTTTAAACCTTCTAATTTATAATTACTTTCTGAGCTAATTAATGTATTCTCTTCATCAGATCCTTCTTCTGAGTATCTTAATTCCCATTTTGATTCGGTTCCAAAAGGGGTCCATGTTAAATCTATTGAATTAGCAGTTACATTTACTGTAGACAAATTTGTAGGAGCAGGGCAGCTAACTTCTATACAACTAACATCTGCCTCCCATCCACTAGAAACAGGCTGATAACCAGATATAAAATAAAAAACTAGGTTATTACCATAACTTGATCTTATTGTTGGTGGAATGTTATTACCGTTGTATCGGCCTAAGTATTTTGAATTAGCACCTTCTCCATCATAAACATATAGAACATCACCAGTATTTATATTAAAACTAGTAAAACTAACTTCTACTACACCTGCAACAGTATTAGGAATAACAGTTATTGTTCTTTCATTATTTTCATAATCTCCATTAAGACCTCCAGAATCATAAAATTTACCTAAACTACAATAATCTGTTAATGTTTTAAAAGATCCTCCACTAACCCAACTACTTTTAGAAGTATCAGAACATGAAGATCTAACATAAACATCATATTCAGTACTTGGGGTAAGGTCATTTACAAGATAATTTCTTTCTCCAAAATCTTCACTAGTTTCTTCTGGTAAATCTCCTTTTGGAACTACCTGAACTTGCCAATTCGTAGCGGTTCCTTTTTCTACCCAAGATATTTCTGCTGAATTTAAAGTAATTTTATCTACATTTATAACAGTTGGTTCTGGACATAAAGTAGTGAACGTATAAATAGATGAAAAACTACTATCAGAACATTCATTAGACTGCATAACCCTCCAATAATATACTGTACTATATTCTAAGTTATATGAAGAAAAAGTGTTAGATGTAACATTTTTAATATCTACAGTATTTTCAAAATCTACATCAGTTGCAATTTCAATAGTATATTGATCTCCTTTATCTTTAATCCAACTAAAACTAACTCCTTTATCAATATTTATTGTATTATTTTCTGGATAAGTAAGTACAGGTGCTTCTAATGAAGTTCCATAAAATTTAAAATTTAGTTGAGAAGATTTTTCAATGTTACCTGAAGTTCCTTTAACTATAAAAAAATTATCTATTTCAGTAACATTATCAAAGTTTGTTAATTCTAGTGATACCTCTGTATTATTTACTGAAGCTGTTTCTGGAGAAAAACTAGCCTCAACTCCATCAGGAAGACCTTCTACACTAAACGATGTTACTTCTTTAAACCCAGAAAAAGTCTTATAATCAAACTTATAGATCACAGTATTTTCATCACTACATGTTGATTCGATTTTTTTTTCAAAATCCAGTATATAATCTCCTTCTAATATAGATATGTTAACACTATTGATAGCAAAAAAGATATTATTGGTCGGTTTTACCATTATTCTACCCCCTTGAAATTGATCTTTATCAATAGGAGGTACTATTATATCATAAGAACCATTATTAACTATATTGTTTGCCAACGTATAGTCATAATTGTAACCTCCATCTATTGATAATAAGATATCTACATTTTGAGCGTTTATTGGTGCTATATTTGTATTTGCTACATTCCAAGTTATGGTTTCTGTATTACCAATAGTCCAAACAGTAGAAGAATTTTGAGAAGTAACTGTAAAAGGACTGGAATTACTATCTATAGTAACCAACATTTCATCAGAAGCTGTTTTAGGCCCATCAATAGCATTGTCTCTTACTGTTAAAACAAAATTTAAATTTCTACCTACACTAGGTGTAACTTCCCAAATTGGTGTTAAATTCCCAGAAACAACATCTCCAAGTTGAGGCATATATCTTTTTGGAGAACTTACTGGTTGTCTAGATCTATATAACGGACCTAAAACTCTATTAGATAAAGGTAAACTATTAGATTGAGGATCTTCTGGGTTGTTTTGCTCCCAGCAATACGTCAAGTTATCCGAGTTATCTTCATCAAAAGCATTACCTTCTAGTACAAAAGCTGTTGATTTAGGAATTACATAGTTACTTCCAGCGGTAACTCTTGGAGTATTATTGTTTGTTTCTATTAATTCTGCACAAGAACTATCATTTTTAGTCCATTGTAGAACATCTCTAATATTTACATAATTAAAATAATCATCTGGTTCTTCTTGTACACTTGGATAACAAATGCCTGCATATCCCATAATTGTACTTCCACTACCTGGTTCTACTTCTTGTAATCCTGCAGAACTTCTACAATTTGAACTACTTTGTACGTGATATGCTCCGAATTGATGCCCTAATTCATGGCTTGCTATCATATTAAAATGGTCTGAACTTGGATCTTCATGAACAGTAAAAGCACTTCCTTTAGAACCTTCTGAACAAACACATGCAATACATCCTGCATTTCCATACGTACGATTTTCGTGAGCAAATAAATGCCCTACATCATAATTCTCATTACCAATTTCATTATCTAATAACTGCTGTAATTGAAAACCTGATGGAAAATTAAAAGGATCATTTTCAGAATCTAAAAAAAATAATTCATCAGAATTATCTACTAGTTCCATAGTTACTCCAAAATCTCTTTCAAAGATTCCATTAATCCTAGTAAGTGAAGTATTAACCGCTGCCAATACTTTTTCTTTTCTTTTAGAATCATCTTCTTCTGTTCCATCTAAAAAAAAATTAGAAAATGCTGATGTAGTAACTATAGCAATTCGATACTTTCTTAAAAAAGAATCTGAAGTGAAATTTGTCTTAAATGATTTATTATTAATTTTTTTTTTAACTTTTTCTATTGTCTCACATTCAAATTCTGAGCTATCATCAAGTTGGTTTGATTTAAATAAAATGTAACTATTATTCTCAACTTCAACTGGTTTGATAATAAGCGTAGTTTGCTTATCTCCAAAAACTGCTCCTACAAAGCCTTGAGAACTTGAGTAACTGAACCTAATCGTCAAATTTGTACTTAATCCTTTACCTACATAAGACTTAATAGTATTGTATTTTTGAGATAACTTTTTACTTAAAACAGACGCCTCATAAACTTCAAAATCTTCCATTTTACCTTCATGAGTAGGTATGGATAGTATCAAATTAGATTGTTTTGTTTTTCTTGAAGTTGCTTTAGATAGTAGACTTAATAGATCAGCTTCATTTAACTTGTAGTATATACCTTTAGTTTTATTAGCTCCTGTTTTATTTGAGTAATTGAATGTTTCTGAGGTAAAAACTTCTTGAGAAAACAGATAAACATTAGAAACTAATGCTAAAAATAAGGCTAGTAATATTCTTTTCATAAAATTTTCTTTTAAACAAAAATAAAATAATATCTTAAATTTCAGCTAGAAAGGTCAAAAAAGTTAACTAAATGTTAAATAAAAAACTGAAGTAAATCAGGTTTATTGTTTAAATAATCTCCAAAGAACTTTTTGGTTTTCATTCGCTCAATTAAAGGATGTAAATCTTCTGCCGATTTCAATTGAATAGCCACAACTGCAGAACCATTTTCTTTGCTCGTTTTTTTAGAATATTCGAAGAAAGTAATATCATCGTCTTCTCCTAAAATATCATTTACAAACTCTTTTAAAGCTCCTGCTCTTTGAGGAAATATTACAATAAAATAGTGTTTTAAATTTGCATAAAGTAAGGCTCTTTCTTTTATTTCTGGAGTTCTAGTAATATCGTTATTACTACCACTTACAATACAAACTACATTTTTACCTTTTATTTTATTTCTATAAATATTTAGTGCTGCAATGCTTAACGCTCCAGCGGGTTCTACAACAATTGCATTTTTGTTATATAAATCTAAAATTGTTTGACAAATTTCACCTTCGTGAACAGTAATAACATCATCTAAATTTTGTTTACAAATACCAAAATTTAAATCACCAACTTTTTTTACAGAAGCACCATCTACAAAAGAATCTATTTTTTCTAATGGAATATTCTCCCCTTTTTCGATAGCTGTTTTCATTGATGGAGCCCCTAAAGGTTCTACTCCAATAATTTTAGTTTCGGGTGATAGTGTTTTAAATACTGAAGACACTCCTGCAGACAAACCTCCACCTCCTACTGGTATAAAAACGTAGTCTATTTTTTCTTGACTTTGTTCTAAAATTTCTAAGCCTACTGTTGCCTGACCTTCTATAACTTTTTCGTCATTAAAAGGATGTATAAATGTTTTTCCTTCTTCATTACAAACCTTTATTGCTGCATTGTATGCGTCATCAAAAGTATCGCCCTCTAAAACAATAGTAATATATTGTTTGCCAAACATTTTTACTTGTTCTATTTTTTGTTTTGGTGTTGGAGATGGCATAAAAATAATGCCTTTTATTTGCAATTCTTTACAAGACAAAGCTACACCTTGCGCATGGTTACCTGCACTTGCACAAACAATACCTTTTTGTTTTTCGGTTTCAGTTAACGAAGACATTTTATTGTATGCTCCTCTAATTTTATAGGAACGTACCACTTGTAAATCTTCTCTTTTAAAATACACATTACAATTGTAAAATGTAGTGTAAAAATTATTTAACTGAAAAGGAGTTTCGTAAGCAACATTTTTTAGTTTGGTTGCAGCGTTTTTTATATCGTTCAGTTTTGGGTAGTACATAATTAACGTATTTTAAAATTACACCTCTTCTTTAGAGTTATTTTTTTTATTAGAAACATGTCTCCACCAAGATGCTAAACACGATCCTGACACATTCATCCAAGGACCAAAAATAGCTGGCACTAAACCTAAAGTACTTACTTTACCTAAAGTTAAAGCTATTCCAGAAGCTAAACCAGAATTTTGCAAACCAACTTCTAACGCTATGGTTCTACAATCTTTTTCTGGCATTTTAAACAATTTACAAGTCCAATACCCAAAAAAATAACCTAGTGTGTTGTGCAATACTGCTGCTAAAAGTAACCCAAAACCGATTGCTAACAAATTATCTCTACCTGCCGCAATTATTATGGCAATAATAAAAGTGATACCCGCCATAGATACAACAGGCATCGCTTTGTCTAACCATTTAAATTTTCCATAAAAAAAGTGATTAAAAATCAGCCCCGCTATAATTGGAAGAATTACAATTTTAGAAATATTTATAAGCATACTCCAAAAGTCAATGTCAATATATTGACCAGCTAAAATCTTCATTAAAAAAGGAGTCATAATTGGAGCTAGTAGTGTTGCAAACGCTGTTAAAGTTACCGATAGTGCTAAATTAGCTTTTGCTAAATAAGACATTACATTTGAGGCCAATCCACTAGGAGAAGAACCAACTAAAATAACCCCTGCTGCAATTTCAGCAGGAAAATCAAATAAATAAGCTATGGCTAAACCAACTAACGGCATAATTGTAAACTGACATAAAACACCTATACCAACAGCCTTTGGCATTTTTATTACTCCTAAAAAGTCTTTAAAACTCATAGCAGCTCCCATACCAAACATAATAATTTGCAATAGAGGAATGATTAATTGTTTTAATGAAAAACTACCCCAAGTTGTAAAAAGATTTGGGTATAATAGCGACAAAATACTTGCAGCAGCCACGACTGTGGTGAAAGTAAAATTCTTTAAAAAAGCATGTCCTTGAATACCAAATGTAAGTGTTGTAAGACCAAAAAACAATACAACACTGGCATAGTACGTAAAACCTGTAGCATACAATATTATACTAAATAACAATAGGGATAACGAACTATAAAAAAGTATTTTGTGTATTATTTTCATAAGGGTAGGTATTCTTCTTTAGTATTTAGTATTAAAAAAAAGACCTGTCAAAATTAATTATTTTGACAGGTCTATATTTAAAAATTTAAAATCTTAACGCTTTTTTATGCTTCAGATTTTATTACTTTCATTGCTGTCATAGATGCTCTTAAACGCTCACCAACAATTTCTACTGGGTGATTTCTAATAATCTTGTTTATTCTAATCAACTCTTGATTATCTACATCATTACCACTTGCATATGCTTTACCTATTACATCAGTTGAAACCGTTTTCATAAAGTCTGTTAATAATGGTTTACAAGCATGATCAAATAAATAACATCCGTATTCTGCAGTATCAGAAATTACTCTATTCATTTCGAACAATTTCTTACGAGCAATTGTATTTGCAATTAACGGTGTTTCGTGTAAAGATTCATAGTAAGCAGATTCTTCAATAATACCAGCCTCAGTCATTGCTTCAAAAGCCAATTCTACACCAGCTCTAACAAAAGCAACTAATAATGTACCGTGGTCAAAATATTCTTGCTCAGAAATTTCTTGATCTGTAATAGGTGTTTTTTCAAACGCAGTTTCACCAGTCTCAGCTCTCCAAGTTAATAGATTTTTATCATCATTTGCCCAATCCTCCATCATTGTTTTAGAAAAATGACCAGAGATAATATCGTCCATATGTTTCTCAAATAACGGACGCATAATGTCTTTTAATTCTTCTGATAATTCAAAAGCTTTAATTTTTGCAGGATTAGACAAACGATCCATCATGTTTGTAATTCCACCGTGCTTTAATGCCTCTGTAGTTGTTTCCCAACCATATTGAATTAATTTAGCTGCATAACCAGGCTCAATACCTTCTTCTACCATTTTATCGAAAGATAAAATAGCTCCTGTTTGTAACAAACCACATAAGATAGTTTGCTCTCCCATTAAATCAGACTTTACCTCTGCAACAAAAGAAGAAGCTAATACTCCTGCTCTATCTCCTCCTGTTCCAACAGCATATGCTTTTGCTTGCGCCCAACCTTTATTTTCTGGGTCATTTTCTGGATGAACAGCAATTAAAGTTGGCACTCCAAATCCTCTTTTGTATTCTTCACGAACCTCAGAACCTGGACATTTTGGTGCGCACATTATTACTGTTAAATCTTCTCTTACTTGAGTTCCTTCTTCTACAATATTAAAACCATGAGAGTAAGATAAGTTAGCTACTTTTTTCATTAATGGAAATACTGCATTAACTACTTTTTTATT